>CAZBCD010000038.1:0-13952 GCA_964490205.1 uncultured Pelolinea sp.
TATTTTATTGATTTTTGTCTATTTCGGAGTGGTACTGTTTTCTGGGGTCACGTCACATTGTGTCTACACAGTACACAAATCAAGGAAAATTCTGTCCATTGTGTCCATACAGTGTTATTGTCAAGCCCCCTAATTTAGTACCATTCATAAGTAGACACTTATAAGATTAGCAGCAAATTCACAATATATGGAAATTCGAGTCGCCTTTCTTCTATTACAGTATATTTATTATACGCTTGTTTATTATTACTATGCACCTTTCAATTGCTCGCGATAACATGATTTATTCGTGGGGGATTGAAGGGGGATTCACCTTTTGACAGGTTGCAATCATGGTACAGTTGTTCTATTATAAAGGGGTGGATAAATGAATGGGAAGGTCACATAAGGACCTGAGCGGCAAGCAGGAAATGGCGCTTGAGCTGGTCATCTGTGGGATGACCGATGGAGACATCGCCAGGCGCACGGGGGTCAGCCGGCAGACGGTCAACACGTGGCGCAACCACGACGAGCATTTCCGCATGCTGTTAGCCAAGCGGCGGGCGGCGCTCCGCGAGCAGTACCGGGGCGAGCTGAACGGATTGGTCTCAGAAGCGATCGGTGTGATGCGCGCTGCGATACATGAAGGCGATATGCTCACCAGGCTGTGGGCAGCGCATGCGGTTCTTCGCATGTTGGGACTGCAGGCCGTTGTATCAACGGAAAAGCAGCCATTCAGCAAAGAGATCATCAATAAGTTCCTCAGCGAAATAATCAGGAAGGTTGCGCAGGAGAAGGGCATATATGGCGCGAAGCGGCCACCGATCGGTGAGTCGTAGTGGGAGTTGGGCGTGAATGACAAGAAGTAAAGCGATCTCTTATTATGTACGCTATGGAATCAAAGAAAACAATTAATGATTTAAAGAGACTGCACAATCCAATTATGGAGATCTCTTCGTCGTGCTTCATACTCATCGTAACAATAATAGATTGGTATTCGTTCCTGTTCGTTTCAAAAAAACTAATATTGATTTACTGTCAAATTATGTCAGGTTTTGTCAAGATAAGAGCAAAACTTGATCCCAGGCTCCTCCAGGAGCGCCCTCTTCTCCTCCATACTGATTGCTTTTGAGAGGAAGATTGCCGCAACCTGTTTTGCTGGGTTCGCAAAGACCTGATTCCTGAAGTGGTGCGTTGGAAACGTACCCTACTCCTCCGCGATCTCCCGCCCGCCCTTGAGCGCCGTGATCAGGTCGCGCCGTTTGAGGGCGCGCTTGCGGTCGATCTCCACCATACCCGCTTTGTCATCCGCCAACTGCAGCAGTGCCTGCGTCCACGCGCCGCTCACGACTGGCGTGTGGTTCACACGCCAGCGCTCCACATACACCGGCAGTTTATCCGCGTTCGTGATGCGCGTATGTTCCACTTTCTTTGTGACACCGTACGCTTCCACCTGCGTCTCATATTCTTCCATCTCTGGTTTAACCGGACAGATCTGCATACAGGCGCCGCATTTGATGCAGTAGTAATCCGCCAGCACAAGCTCGCCATCCTCATCAATGTGCAGCGCGCGCGTCGGGCAGATATCGGCGCATGCCAGGCATCCTTCCACGCATAACTCCCGCCGCAGTTCAACCTTGCCCTGCCAGGGCTGTTCGACCTTGAAAGCGCCGTCGCTGGCCACCTCGCACTGCCGGCAGCGGATGCAGTGAGGATCATCCACCACCAGGGTATCCTTTTTCTTGTCGTAGGTGATCACTTTGGCGGGGCAGTTATCGATCACAAAATCCTTACGCTTCATATCGAATTTGGTTTTATCAAAAACAGTTGACTGCACCAGTTCCGGAAAGGCTTCATACTTGATGACCGGGTTCTCAGGTTCTCCGTTGACGGTCATGGAAATCACACTCACCGGGCACATTTCCATGCATTCCCCGCAGAACACGCATTTCTCCGGGTCAATATCCACCGCCTGTTTCTGCACCATACGCCCATTTTCCAGCACTGCGTCCACATGCGTGATCGCATCGAACGGACAGATAGATGGCCCCAGCTGGCACCCCACACAGTACTCGAGGTCCCACCGCATCACATAGTGGCGGGTGACCATCGCACTTTCAAGGATGATCTCCTTTTCATTCTTAGTTGCCTGGGTAATCCCTCGACCGCGCATAATCAGCTCCTATAGATCCAAAGGCAGTTCATTCAATTCTGCCAACGAGAAAACAGGTCCATCTTTGCAGATATATTTAGTTCCTAAATTACAGCGCCCGCACTTCCCCACCCCGCACTTCATCCTTTTTTCAAGCGATGTGTAGATGTTCTTCGGCGCAAATCCCAGCTCAACCAGGATGGGCAGAGTATATTTGGTCATGATGGGCGGACCGCACACCACCGCGATTGATTTCTTAGGTGACGGCGCGACATCTTTAACCACATCCGGTACATATCCGGTGTGGTGATCCCAGCCCTCCTCCGGTACATCAATCGCTTGGTGAATTTCCATATCCGAACGCTGATACCATGATTTGATATCTGGTTTATAGAGGCACAAACCGGATGAGCGCGCGCCGTAAATCACCACAATCCGGCCATACTCTTTTCGGTTTTTCGCGTGCATGATATGTTTCGTAAAGGCATACAGGGTTGAAAAAGCGCACCCGCCGCCGATGACGACCAGGTCTTTTCCTTTCCAATCGCCGAGCGGGAATCCATTCCCAAGCGGTCCGCGCATGCCGATGCTGTCGCCCTCCTGCGTGTGATGGATGGTGTCCGTAAAAGAGCCCACATTTTGGACCGTGAAGCGGACAAAGCTGCCTTCCCAGGCAGCCGAGGCAATTCCAAAAGGCGCTTCCCCTCTCCCGAAGATCGAAAGCTGGCAGAATTGGCCCGGATTGTATGCCTTGAAAAAGGCACTCTCATCTTTTTTGTTTTTAAAACTCAATTCAAATGAGCGCAGAGAGGCGTCATCTGTCTCTTGAATGATTCTTTCTATCCGCATGGGGATCGGTTGGTAAATATTGTCCATTTAGAAATCCCTCATTGTATTTTAAGTGAGGTGATCGCAGCGACCATCTCACGAATATCCAGATTAACCGGGCACTGCGCCACACAGCGACCACAACCGGTGCAGCCGCTGACCCCCTCGTTATCCACCCAGTAAGCAAATTTATGCATGATGCGCTGGCGTGTGCGCCCCGCTTTGCTCGGCCTGGGGTTATGGCCGGACGCTTCCTGTGAATAAATGCGGAACATGCAGGTGTCCCAGTTTCGCACCCGCTGGCTTCGGTCTACTTCATCAACTATGTCAAAGCAAAAACAGGTCGGACATAGATATGTGCAGACACCACAGCCGAGGCATGATTCGGAAATTTCTTTCCAGATGGGTGTGTCAAAGACATCATATAACTTGTCTCTGATCTTCTCCAGATCAGCAGGTGTATGATCTGTAACGTTGCTGCCTTTCTGGACAGCCCGCGCACGTTTGCTATGCGCGTCATCGGCGAGGGGTAAGCTTAAGATCAGTTCATTTCCTGCCTTGGTCAATGGCTTCAAGAAATACACGTCATCCAGCTCGGTGATGAGGATATCCGAGCCCTCTTTCCCAAAGGGTCCGCTCCCGACCGTATCGCAGAAGCCGGTTTCACACATCGACGCGCATCCAACTGAAATTATCAGTGCTTTCTCCCTTTTCTTTCCCCAATACAAGTCAAAGTCACCCGCTTTATTGAATATGGTATCCAAAAGCCACACAGAGCGGGCATCGCATGGGCGCATGCCAAAAATGATACGCTGCCGGGGTGTGTCCTCAGGAATTGTATAACTGCCGTTCTGATAATTAAACAAAACTTCTGATTGGGGCAGGAAGACACTTTTTGGGGGATAGATTGTATTTTGAACGCTGTCAAGGACGATCTCTTTGGGATCGGCAATGCGCTTGAATTGGATGCCCTCTTTTGAAGCAGCAGGCGCGATCACATCATACGATTTAAGCCATTTCTTTACGGTTTTCTGAAGCGCATTCTTTTTGATAATTTTTGGTTTCATGGATTAATCCCTAATATTTGAACCTGTTCTTATCATCCAGAGTGATCGTCGCGAATGGGGGCTGCTTTTCTTCATCTGCTCCCACTTCAAACTCATAGGCTTCTTTCATATCATCATTCAATTTATCAGTAAGGTATGTCATCTTTATATCCATCGGGCAGGCGCGCTCGCAAGCGCCGCACTCCACACAGCGCCCGGTTTGGTGAAAAGCCCGGATGATATGCCATGCCTGTGTGCCTCCACGAGTAAGCATACTTTCGCTCCACCTGGGGGCAATATGGTCCACAAAACATTCCGTACAGTAGCACATCGGGCATGCCTCGCGGCACGCGTAACAGCGAATGCAACGGTCGCTCTCTTCCGTAAAAAGCTTGTAGCGACCATTTGATGATTTCTTTGCGAACTTATCTCCCCACGTAGGCGGGAGGTTGTCATTTTCTAATTCATTTGTTTGAATTTCACCGATGAGGACATCTACTCCCACTGGTTCACGGCGGGTGCATTTGCGGCAGGAATCAACGACGAATTCATTCCGCTTGAACAGCTGCTTTTTACCAGCGACCTCAATTATTATCTGGCCGCTTTCTTCTACCGCGTGGGTTATCGGTCCGTCTGCGGCATTGTGGATCTTTTTCCAATCGAGGATCCCACCGCAGGGAACACCGATCAGATATAACTTCTCCCGCTCCAACTGATGTTCGATAGCCAGCGCGCGTACTGCCCTGCTCTCGCATGCGCGGCAGATCAGCCCAATGCGTTTATCTTTCGGCTGGTCGTGCAGGAACACAGCCAGATTGTTCTGGCAGAAGCCATCCAGGATCAGCTGCTCCGCACCATCAGGCGAAGAGATGAAAGCTGGCTGCGCTTTCAATGGGATAGTCCCGCTCTTGAAACCGATCACCACATCCACCACCTTTTCAGAGAGAATCCGCGCTGCTTCCTTTCTTACCTGGCTGAAATCATCCATAGTTCTGACCAATAATTTCGCATTTCAATGTATTTAATTTATTTGGTTTCAATTTTTTCAGCTCAGCGCTGAAGGCGGCGATTTCATTCTGAATCACGCCTCTTTCATCAATATTCATCCACAGAAATTTAAACCGCTTTTGTTCCAGGCCAAGGAAAATAAGGAAATTCCGGAATTCATCCAATTGGCGCCTTGCGCCCAGGTTGCTGTTAATAAAATGGCATTTCTCCGGCATACATCCGCTCACCATCACGCCATCAGCCCCTTTTTGGAACGCGTTCATGATAAAGAGCGGGCTGATGCGCCCGCTGCAGGGTACTTTGACCAGTTTAATATGCTCAGGCAAACCTTGTTCCACCCAATCCTGGTCTGCGCTGCTTGCCAGGCAGTATTGGCATTGGAAAAGGATGATCCTTGGTTTACCTTTCATGCTGTGTCCTTTGTCATTTTCCTGGTCAGCCAACTGCTCAGCGAATCAACGACCATTTCATCGGTATAATCTTCCATCAGCTCAATCGAATTCGAGCGGCAGACAGAGGAACATAATCCGCAGGCCATACAATGCTCGTTGTCAACTTCCGCGATGGTCAGGTTCTTACCGCGGTTTGGTACGTCTTTTTCAACCAGATGCACCGCTTCATACGGGCATACTTCTACGCACAGCCCGCATGCCACACATGTAATCGCATTTACCTGCACTGTTTTCAGTGGAGAATGGTATCCCACTTCGATTGCCAGTTCTTTAACTGCCGTGATGGCACCTGAGATATGGATCTCCTGCGGGCAGGCGGGATAGCATAGATCACATGACGAGCACAACCAGGTGGTTGGGCTGTCAAACGCGTTCTCGCGCATATCCATCATTACCATTTTCATCATCCGCCGCGGGTTATATGCCTTTTCAATTTTTTGCTGGATCAAACACCTGCTCACACACGTTCCGCATGAATAGCATATGGAAACGTATTCACCACCCGGGAACCCCTTGACCTTATCCATCAAAGTAAGCGGTTGGTCATTATTTTTCATCACGCACCGTCTCTACTGTCATCGCAAGCGCTAATTTCTCTGAATAATTAGATGCATCGGTCACATCCGGAGTTTCATACATCCGCCGCGCGCGTTTTTCCATCTGCGGACGCAGGGTCTCGATTTCTTCCATTAATTTATCCCTGCCGATATCATCAATGGTCTGCTGCATCTCATCAATCACACTGGCATATTTTTGGCCTTCCGCGGCTGATATCCACTCAATGCGAAATCGCCCGGGGCTCATACCCATCTTATCGAAGATCTTCTGCAATCGTTCCGCGCGTTTCGCGCCCACCTGTTGCCCGGTTATATAGTGGCAGTCCTGCGGATGGCAGCCAGAGTACAGCACAGCGCCCGCGCCCAATCGGTACGCTTCATAAATGAAGTCCGTATCCATCCGCGCTGAACACATCACGCGCATACCGCGTTCATTCGCAGAATACTCGAAATGGCTCGTGCCAGCCATGTCAGCGCCCCCATAAGAGCACCAATGGCAGCGGAAAGCGAAGATCTTCTCTTCCGGCTTATCTGCCAGCAGAGCGCGGATTTGCGCCAGGATCTGCGCGTCCGTGTAATGCATCTGGGTCATCGCGTTATGCGGACATTCCGCCACGCATCCTCCGCATCCGTGGCATTTGGCAATTGTCACCTGTGCAGCTTTTCCCTGTTCCACAATAATTGCATTGTACGGGCATGCTTTCGCGCAAATGCCGCACTTCTTTCCAGTCGCACTGATACAGCGGTCTTCCCAGACCTGCGCGATGATCGGTTCGATCTCCCATTCATCCGAATGGAGGATCCGCCCCGCCCGGGAGGCAGTCGCTGAACCAGAAGCCACTGATGCCGGGATATCTTTTGGTCCCTGGCACGAACCGGCTAAGAAAATGCCATCCGTCGGGCTGTCTATTGGCCGCAGTTTAGGATGGTATTCCATGAACCATCCACCCGGTCCCTGCTGGATGTTCAGTACAGAACTAACCGAGTCCACATCCGGCTGCGGAACCGCTGCCTGGTTGAGCATCACCATATCATATTCATATTCTGTGACCAGCCCAAGCGTGATATCTTCAGAATGGACAAACAGGTTGTGATTCTTTTCATCTTCTGTGATCAGGCTCGGCCTGCCCTGGATGAATTTAATCCCCATTCCCCGCGCTCGTTCGTAAAATTCCTCGTATCCCTTGGATGGGGTGCGGATATCAATGTAGTAAACGCTCAATTCCATATCAGGGTACATCTGCTTCAGCAAGATCGCGTTCTTTATCGCATACATGCAGCAGAAATTTGAACACCATGGATTGAATCGCTTATCACGTGAACCGACGCAGTTGATAATCGCTACCCGCTTGGGGTTCTCTCCATCACTCGGGCGTATAAGGTTGCCAATGGTCGGGCCAGCCGAGTTATTCAAGCGTTCCATTTCCATTGCCGTGATCACATTCGGATAACGCCCATACCCGAATTCCGGGATCACACCCGGGTCGAAGTGATTGAAGCCAGTGGCAGCCACTATCGCGCCAACATCCTCCCACACCAACTTATCCTCCTGGCTGAAATCAATCGCGTCCAACTGTCCGCATGCTTCTACGCATTTATAGCAGTCAATGCACGATTCCCTGTCAACGGTATAAAGCAGGGGAACTGATTGGCTCATCGCCACATAAATAGCTTTACGCGGTGCCAGATCCAACTCAAAGGGGTTGGGTACTTCGATCGGGCATACACGCGCGCAATCACCGCAGCCGTTGCAGTTGTCCGCAATCACATAGCGGGCTTTCTCCCTCAGCTGGACTTTAAAATTCCCGACGAAACCTTCTACGCGTTCAACCTGCGTATATGTTCTCACATCAATGTTGCGGTGACGCGCCGCGTCTACCATTTTAGGTGCGAGTATTCATATACTACAATCCATCGTGGGGAAGGTCTTGTTAAGCTGCGCCATGACCCCTCCGATAGTAGGTTCTTTCTCCACTAAGATCGTTTCAATACCCTGATCTGCCAGGTCCAGCGCGGTGCTGATGCCAGATACGCCGGCCCCAATGACCATCGCCCGTTTGGTAACTGGAACCGTGATCATTTCAAGCGGCGCTAGAAAGCGTGCCTTCGCAATTGCTGCTGCCGTCAGGTCTTTGGCTTTTTTAAAAGCGCCTTCCCGGTCGTGCCCATGCGCCCAGGTGCATTGTTCACGAATGTTTGCCATTTCCATCAGGAACGGATTCATTCCCGCTTCGGAAACCGCACCGCGGAAAGTAGCTTCGTGCATGCGCACGGAACAGGCGGCAACAACCACACGATTCAGGTTATGTTTCTTGATATCTTCTTTGATGAGGGTCTGCCCGCTGTCCGCGCAGGCATACAGAGTGTCAGTTGTGTGCACCACACCGGGTAGGCTGGATGCCCATTCCGCGACTTCATCCACCGGGATCACACCGGCAATATTCTTGCCGCAGTGGCAGACATATACGCCGATCCGCATTTCCTCAGGGTTTGGGCTCTCGCTCATATAGCTCCTTTAGCAGGTTATTCATCATTGTTTTATCTGCGCGGGTACGCAGGTATTGCTTTACTTCGGGCTGATCACTTCCTTTTTAATCAATTTCTTGCGCGATTTCTGAGCCCGCTTTTCAGGCGTGGTCAGTGCCAGCGCTTCTTTCGGGCACCACAGCACACACTGCGGCCCATCTTCCTCGTCCTCGCATTGGTCGCAGATCTCTACCAGCCGGGCTTCGTGATTCATAGAAATAGCGCCAAAATCGCACGCGTCAATACACCAGGCGCACCCATCGCACTTTTTCGCTTCCAGGCGGATTGTTCCGGTTTCGGGATCCTGTGAAAGTGCTTTCTGCGGGCAGGCGATCACACAGGGCGCGTTTTCACATGTGCGGCAGGCAATGGCAGTGATCAGCACTTCGTCCACACGTACTGTACGGATGCGGCTGTGGTAAGTGTTATATTCGCCGTTTTTCGTATACGAGCACACATATTCGCAAATCTGGCAGCCGATGCACAGCTCCGGATCGCAGTCGATGTAATTGAATTTTGATGTGGAAACAGCCATATTTTGTATCCGCCTTCCTTATACGCCGATCTGCTCAGCGATATCCGGCATGCCGAGCGCGTTCAGTTTCTCTTTCGGGATCATTCCGTCCTTATTCCAACCCTTGGCCTTGTAATACAAATCTTTCATATATTCCAGCTCTTTATTCGAAGTGAAATGTCCAGCAGAAGGACCTTTGGTCATTGGTTCGTTCATCCAACGGTAGGGCAGCGTATCATCTGCGCGCTTCCATCCTTCCCGAATGTTGAACGCTTTTTTGATAGTAAACGCCCGTTCGCCAATCAGGTCGATATCATCGTATTCAAAATCCCACCCTGTAGTGGCATTAATCAGGTTGGCGATCATCGGCCACGCGCCAGCGCGGTCAGCTTTTCCTGTGAAGCAGCGCCGGATGAACTTGCACAGCGGCAGAGTATCATACACGGCCGCGTATTCTTCCGTACTGCGGGCTAATTCTCCGCGAGTGTCATCTACAGTAAATCGGTCCACTTCTCCTTTGATATCAGGGTCATACGAGGCAGTGCGGTTGTGGCACGGGCCGCGCGTACCGACGGCAGAACCAAGCGAAAAGGTTTTCAAACCGCGCGCTTCGTAGCCGGCTGTTTCTAATCCCTTGGAGTGCATCGCCCATTTATAGGTTTCGGTGCCCCGTTCTTTATCGATTATTTCGCTTGCTTTCTTTGTTCCCTGGGAAAGAAGCTTCCCAATCCCAACCTGGTCGCGGATCATTTCCGCGGTCGCGACAGCGACTTCACCGTTCCCGAAAGTCAGCTCAAGCCCGTCTGGATATTTTTCGCACTTAAAATCTTCTTTCTTGAGGATGCCTTTTTCAAAGCTTTCCATCGCCCATGAGATCGTAATACCCATAGACATGGCATCCATCCCACCATGATCAGCGATCTCGATCAACTTGATGGCTGCATTTATGTCGCTCACGCCCAGGTTGGAGCTGTTCGCGAACAGGCATTCATATTCAATCCCGGTCATTGCCCCTGCCCACGGGCCTGTTTTAACCATTGACATCTGCTCGCATGCGATCGGGCACTGCGCGCAGGCGATCGTCTTTACCCTGTTATTTTCAAGCAGGTATTCACCGCTTACCTTTTCAGCGCCATCAAAAACGCCTTCCTGGTAGTTTCTCGTCGGCAGCAAACCCAACTTATTCATATTCAGAACATTTGTGACTGTACCCAGGATACGGTACTTGGACGTATCTCGCCCCTGGGAAGCTTTGGTGATATCAAAAGACAATTTATTCAGTGTTTCCGGGTCAGCAACGGTGATTCCTTTCGTACCGCGAACGGATACGGCTTTCAGTTTTTTGGAACCCCACACCGAGCCATGCCCGGTGCGTCCTGCCTGCCGCCCATCATTGGTCACATTCGCGTAGAGTACCATATTCTCGCCAGCAGGTCCGATGGTTGCAGAGCGCACCATATCATCCGCCAATTCATCACGGATCGCTTCTTCTGTTGCGAAGGTGCCTAAACCCAGCAGTTTACTGGCATCGCGGAAATCCACCCGTTCATCATCAATGAAGATGTACACCCACTTCTCGCTAGATCCATGGATCACCACGCCATCCCATGAGGCGCGTTTGAGCGCGATCGAGAACCATGAACCGGAAAGACTGTCTCCAATGAAACCGGTCATGGGAGATTTAGACGCCAATCCATACTTGCCGCCCACCGGTACAGGTGTACCGGCAAAAATACCATTGGCGAAACAAACGGGATTTTCTGGTGAATAGGGATCGCAGCCCGGTGTGATGTTCTCCCAGCACAGGCGGGTAGCCATCGAAACGCCACCGATCCACATCTTATACCAATCTTCGGTTTTATCCTCAACCCAGGTTTTCTGCTCATTCAGATCAATGTGCAGGATCTTACCGCTGTAACCAAACATACTTTATTCTCCTCGCAAGTATGAATTTTTCCGGCGTTATCCGCCGGCTAATAATGACAACAAGATCAATCGATCGCCGTCTTTCGGATGGTAATGCAGTTGCGTTTTATTCAGAATCTGTTTACCGTTCACGCTGAACAAATTCGTTGGGATAAGTGTCTCTCCATCTTTTTCGATCACTTCTCCCACCAAAGGAGGAAATTTACGGCCAATCGCGCGTACAACATCCAGCATTACTGCACCATCCGCGAGGGGAAGCTGGTATTCCGTTTTCCCCGTTAGCACGCGGGAGATACCGGTGAATTCAACAAGCACCTGAATATTGTCCATATATTAATTCTACTAGCCGTTAATCCTTCTGGCGAGTGATATTTTGCACCTTTAAGATGTGCAAGCCGGACAAATTATAATATAGGATAGCCGGCTGGTTATTACCCAGGAGGAAAAGATCAATAAATTTTTAAAGATTCTATTTTGTATAATTTAGATATATATTATCATATTAAGCGCTGCGCGGACCAAAGATGATCGTACCCAGCCGCACCAGATTCGCCCCTTCCTCGATCGCCACTTTATAGTTGTTGCTCATGCCCATGGATAGCACACGCATTTCTGTGTTGGGGAGCTGCTGCCGCTGGATTTCCTCATATAACCGCCGTGTTTCCTTATGATAAGGTCTCGAAAACTCCGGATCACCGGTAAGCGGCCCCATTGTCATCAATCCCACCAGGTGCAGGTATGTTTGCCCGCTAAACCACTCTACCAGAGCGCCCACATCTTCCGGCATCAAGCCGGTCTTGTTCTCCTCGCGCCCACTATTCACTTCGATCAACACCGGCATTTCTTTCTCAATCTCCTTGCAGCGTTTTTCCAATTCTTTCGCCAGACGCAGGGAATCCAGCGTTTCTATCATATCGAACAATTCCACTGCTAAGCGCGCCTTGTTCCTTTGCAAGTGCCCGATCATATGCCATTTTGCATTAAAATCCGCCAATGGGATCATCGCCCGCGCCTCCTGCACATAGTTATGCCCAAAATAACGCAGTCCAGCCACGTGCGCAGCATGCACTTCATCTACTGTGCGCTTCTTGGACGCGCCCAGGATCTCCACACCTATTGGTATTTCTTTTTTGATCTGTTCAACTCGCCGTTTGATCTCGTCCGCTGTTTTCATCCTACCTATATTTTACGCGAAGGTATTTAAATGCCAGTCATATGGAACGAACTGCATCATTACATTTCTACCGAAATTCTCAATTAATTTTCGCCGCATGTCATCTTCTGGCAGGAATCCCCGCATCAATTCAAGCATGCCCTTTTTTCCACCAAAATCTTTAGCATACCATTTGAAAATTCGTGACACCCCCAGCATCACACCACTTTTATCCAGAGTTGTTTCCCCTTGGATGAAATTCGCCGCCGCGATGTCAAGCTGTTTGTTGATTCCTTCTGCTGTGTAATAAGATATCGGCGGGCAGGATCGACTGGCGCAGTTTAACGCGAAATGAATGCGTGCGTCAAATGTATTAATCGCAAAAGCCAAACGGGGATCATCCGCAGCAAATTGCTTTCCCGGGAAGAACGGCATACCCCGGTTAGCCCGAAGGATGCCGTGTTCGATATCTTCTAAGCTATAGCGGAACCCCCCGATCAAGTACGCAGCGCGCCGGAAAAAACTGATCACACCAAACCATCCTTCGGTGACGCTTTTTTGTACGTTGAACTGCAACACCGCGTCAATCGTCAGTAGATTATATAAATTGATCCAGAAAGCCAGTTTCTCTTCCTGTGTGAGTAGATCAGCCGGGTCAAAATCGCGCAGACAGGCGGCAGTCGTCTGTTGAAAATTCTTGTAAAATTCGCCTGTTCTCAGCTTTTTGTAATTATTTCTCTCATTATCGATAATAGCCAATTGCTTTAACGCTAACACGCTTTCTGAAATCTGTTTCTGGATATCTGCTGTGTCCGCACCGCCATACTTCCTTTGATTCAAAACAGGTTTTGCTGTCGTGCGAAAAAATATGTCCAGGACTCTCTCTCGTATATCGATCATAATATTTACCATACCATTATTTTAAATAAGAAGACATCCTTTTTCAGGATGCCTTCATGATCCTATTTCTTTTTCGCCTGATTCGCCACAGCATTGATAGCAGCATTGACCGCGTCCTGGTCGCCCAGATAGTAATGCTTGATGGGGCGCATATTCTCATCCAGTTCATATACCAACGGCACGCCAGTAGGGATGTTCAGCCCTGGAATCTCCTCATCAGAGATATTATCCAGATATTTCACAAGCGCGCGCAGTGAGTTTCCATGCGCAGCGATCACAACCCGTTTGCCTGCCTTGATAGCCGGTACGATCGCGTCGATCCAATACGGCATGAAGCGCTCAACGGTATCTTTCAAGCATTCCGTACCCGGCACTTCATCAATCGGCATGTCCGCATAGCGTCGATCTTTTCCTGGATGGCGTTCATCATCGCGCGCCATTTCAGGCGGGGGTGTGTCATAGCTGCGCCGCCAGACATGCACCTGCTCTCCTCCGAACTTTTCTGCTGTCTCTGCTTTATTCAATCCCTGCAGATCGCCATACATTCTTTCATTCAATCGCCAGGAGCGTTCTACTGGGATCCACATCAGATCCATATCTTCCAGGACGATCCATAATGTTCGAATCGCGCGCTTAAGCACAGAAGTGAATGCTACATCAAAAGTGTAGCCGCCCTCCTTTAAAAGTTTGGCTGAGGTATGCGCTTCCTCAACGCCCTTTTCAGATAGGTCCACATCAGTCCATCCTGTAAAAAAATTCTTTTTATTCCACACGCTTTCGCCGTGCCTTAATAAGACTACTTTGTACATTTTTCTGATTCCTCTTTTTTATAATTTTCTTATAGGTTCTAATAATCACTGCTGGATTCAAGTCTCAAGTGCAACCGTGATTATTTAAGAATACCACAGGAG
>CAZBCD010000039.1:0-13842 GCA_964490205.1 uncultured Pelolinea sp.
GCAGCTTACCTCTCTTACGCTTTCAAAGTTGCACTTGCTAGTTGAATTCAAGTAAGGTATTAATCATTTACAGACAAAATGGAGGAAAAATGGTAGGCGTAGACAAAGACAAATTATCAGATTTATTCAAAAAGGATGATAAAAAAGAGGCAAAGAAAAAGACATCAGCTAAATCAGTCAAGAAAGCAACCCCAGTGATTAAAAAGCACACCACTAAGAAACTTGCTAAGAAATCCACGGCAGGTGCGGATGCCACGATTGCGGCTTACAAGGAAAAGAAAGCTGCAGGCAAAGTTAGTAAAGAAAAAGAGCTCATGCAATCCAAAACCCACCAGGATCTGATCAATGTGGCTTATAAAGCGGCTGAAGAACTAAAGATCGCTCCCTGGGTGCTGCTCCGTGCGGCAAAATGGGGCCACTTCACCGAGGATCGCGGCAAGAAATATGATGGTCCAATGATCGATGATATCGATACACTCGATGATGACCAGAAGAAAGCGCTCAAGAAAGTATTAGAACTGTAAAAAACAACGCACGATTACACAGAGAGCAGGATCATTCTGCTCTCTTTTTTAATATTCAAACGCATTTTTTCCCGTAGTGGTATGCCTGAGAGTATTTTAAAAAGGAAAAAATGGAATAATGCTTTATGTGTCATCGCGAGGAGTGCAACGACGACACGATCTCATTCACGAAAACCACCAAACTTGTGTAATAAGAAGGGTATCCAGGCGAGATTCTTCACGCTATCCAATACACGAGTTCCATTTGTTTTTTCATTAAAATAATTACTTATTAGATTGATTTTAATAATGAGTAGTGTTTTGATTTAAGATGTAAAATTCCGCAAGTTATAATTAATTCGACATGGCAGATAAAGAACTCTTCACTCCCCGCATACCGGAAGTGGATGCCCGCCCGGAGATCGGCGCCATCTTCTCTCGCGCCCGGGAAGCCGCTGCTCAAACCCATCTTGGCGAAGACGGTATTGAGCGCCGCCAGGTGATCATCATCACCCCCGGCCGTCTGCTGGTCGCCAAGGGCAGCCCCCTGGTGGAGGATATCCCGGTCGAGCTGCTCACGCTGCTGAGTGAACTGGTGCCCCCGCAGCCGTTCATCAACATCGCTGTGCTCGCGTACACGTATCTTGATGCGCTGAAAGTGGATATCCGCCGCGCGATCCCCTTCTTCGATTTCCTGCTGGGTTTCACCGCGCTTGGGCATACTGTGTGGGTCTTTGAAGGCCATACAAGCGCGCTTGCTGCTGGCTGCCGGGAAGCGGATCTGCTCCTCGTTGACAGCGGATTGCTACCCGCCCTGGAAACTCACAACCCGGAATGGCGTGCGCAGGCGCTTCAGTCTATGCGCGGTAATACAGTTAAGTTGATTGCTCGCCTGGATGCCTGATCTGCCCAAATGGATTCAGTTATCCATCTGCACAGAAAAGCACATAAAAAACCCCTATCTGTTTTGATAGGGGTTTTATTAATTTTAGTGTTGTGATCTTACTGGTTGCGGTTGTAGAAAAGATTGTACCATCTGTACCCTGTGTTAATATTATAGAAAATGATTTTAATCTTTTCCTCCCACCGCAGCTCATCCGGGATGGGGAGGGTAACGGTTAGCGTATGGCCTTCAGCAGTTTCGACGCCGGCCACTTCATATAACGTGATTGCTGTGGAGTCGCCGTCTTGCATGAATACGGCATAACGCTGATTCGCGGGGAAGTAACTCGTTTTTACGGTAATGGATTGTCCTTTCACTGCGGACACAAGATTAATGGCGGGGACGCCTGGGGGCAGGATATTATAGGTCGGTCCGGAAAGATCGGTCGTGTCGGGTGTGAAGGTTGTAGCCGAAGAGCCAGTAGCGGTATCGTTATAGAACCAGTTGAAAGCAAAAACCTTGTAATTAGTGACGCTCTCAAATCGTATGGCTATAACATCTTCTCCGGACAGCTCATTTGGGATGTAGAATTTCGCCAGGAATGAACCGCCATCGCCGGTGGTGACCTTTGAAACCAGATAGCCGTTAATGCCCTGCGTGCCGTTATATCCCATATACACACGGAATGTATCATTTGCCGGGAAATCGGTTGTTTGGATGGTCACTGACTCATTCTTTACGACGGCTACGATTGATGTATCCGGGACAGCAGCTTGCACGGGTGTGATGCTGACAGCCATCAGTACGATTGCTAAAATGAGTACTATTCTTTTTTTCATAACTTCCTCCTCAATATTAAAACTTACCTGAGATTGATGATGATTAAATAGTCAGCTTAAAATGCTTCGGATGATTATTTATGTACACCCATTATAACTATTTTAATCAGAATATCAATCATCTGTTTGTACTTATAGGTGCAAGAACTATGCCTATAAGCTAATTTCACAAATTCAGAGTACCGTCGTTAACATACCGTGTAAGCTCGTCCACGCTCAAGTCTTTGATGCCTAATTTTTCGATCGTACGCCCACGCCGATAGTAATCCGTTTTGTGGATGATGCAGGCCAGACGAATGATGCTGTCCATCGCCCGCACCGAGATGCCGTACTGCTTGCCGATCGATGCGATTGGCATCAAACTCATGGGCACATCTTCAAAGATATAACGGTGGTTGAGAGTTGGCGGGGCTTTAATGCCGTAATATCCGCTCTGGTTGTGGATCGATTCATGCAGATTATTTCCCTTGACGTTGTATGCTAATTCCAACCATTCCAAAGCCGTCCGGGCTCGGATGCCCAATGCGGAAGCGACAGTTACCCGTTCGCGGTCCAGCGCTTCCAGAACAATTGCAGTGGATAGGGTTACACCGTCGATATAGAATTCAAAGTCACCGTGTGTGGATTCGATTCGCCCGGCGTTCAGGATCGTTAGCGCGGGATGAAAGATGGCTCCCATATTGTTTAAGCCGGTATTCAATACGTTTACCCCGTCTATGAACTGTGGATATACATCTTCAATCGCTTTCAGCACTTCTTCTGTATGTGTTGCTGGCAGCGCTGCCATAGGTACTGCTTCTTTGATGCGGAAGATGCGTCCCTGTGCAGGCCCATCCGCGCGGCTGGCGTAAATGAAGGTTTCCGCTTCCGCCAGAATGATCTTTGCTGTGCAGCCCTCTCTTCGGCGTACCATATCAAATTCGATCGCGCCGCACGTTCTACCGGGGTTCAGGATGATGATCTGCCCATCCCGCATGTGTGGAGCCATCACTTTTGCAAGGTTGGCATGAGCGGATGAAGGGACCACCAGCATCACCACTTCTGCCTCGTGCAGGGCTTTTTTCATGTCAGATGTGGCCAGCTTTATCGCACCGAATCCATGCGGTCCGGTTGGGTAGCTATCCAGTTCGATCCCTCTGCGTTTTGCCAGGACCTCAATATGGGCGTGTGTGCGGTTGTAAACCGTTACTTCTTTTCCCATTAAAGCCAGATGGGCGGCCATTGATTTGCCTCCGTGGCCGGCTCCGACTACTGTATATTTTGTTGGGTATGCCATGCTGACCTCCAATTCTTATAAAAACTTCTTCAATCGCTGTGCTTCTGTGATTTTACTCCCATTTTCATCAACAACCTCGCTTGCGCCGTTGATGATCCGTGTCTGGATTGTACCAGGCGCGAAGGGATTGTTTTTCAAATGCGGCGCATCCAATATCCCGCTGGATACTACCCCTGCCAAACACTCTGGGTCCGTGAAGGGATCCACGCTAGTTTTTTTACAGGAATTATTAATCGCGGTGAGTGTAATGCGTGCTTCCCTGACAAGCTCACCTTCTCGCTGTTGGATGGCAGGATCTTTCAGCATATCTGGCTGCCCTTTGAGCGCATTCTCGATCGAGCGCCGCGCCATCCGGCAGGCGTCAATGATGTCATCTGCGGTTGCGGCGTGGTGCGCTTCCGTATGCCCAACCACATGCAGAATATGCGGCCGTAGTGCCATCTGCACATACACGCTGGCTGCCAAATGTGCCATTGCGGCATTTGGTTCTAAGGGATAGCTGAGCAGGCCAGTGCGTGTTTGCCGCCAGATTCGGAATGTATCATTTTCCAATTCCTTACTCAGAAATAACGCCGCGCTCATTTTTGCCAGGTCCATTGTATCGGATGTACCGGGTGGGCTGTTGAACATCATCTGCGCGATATAATCCCGCACACCGAATGCGCGCGCGTTATAGGCGGATAAGTACGCGGACACCACGAAGATCACATCCGGCGCGTCACGCATGCCCCAATGGTGTGGTTCGTTCACTTCTAAGGGAAAGCCGCATTCTCCATAGAATGCAATCACTTTCTGGTGCTCGCGGATGCTGCCTGCTAAGTCCCATGGTCCCCGCCCGTCCATCTGGTTAAACCACAGCAGAGGGATCGCTGGCCAGGCGATATGGATGGTATCAATATACATCTGAGCCAATTCAAGAAAATCATCTGTCCCGGAATAGGTGCGCATTAATGGAAAATTCCCGCGCTGGCTGGCATTGAACAGGTCCCGGTAATCCTGGGGACTGCGCACCGGAACACCCCCCGCGCCTGTCCGCCGAACATCCTGCTTTTCCGGGTGGAAGAAGTTCTCCTGGGCGTCCTGATCGATGCCCAGTGAAACAATATCTAAGATTTTCGAGTCCGCAATCTTTTCGATCCCCACGCGTGTGGCTTCCATTGTGGGCAGGCCGAAATGGTGCCGCAGAAGGGGGTACGGCGCTTTCCATTTGACGCGGTCAATAGTGGTTTGGGGATAATGGGTTTCTTGAGCAGTCTGTGCGGATTTACCTTTGAGAAATGCCAGGATATCTTCATAGGTCTGGGTACCGTTGAAAACGGCATCAAAAAACCCTAATTTTTCTACACGCTCTGCCACCGGTGGTGTTCCGCCAAAAGCGAACTGCACACCCCCTTCGCGCAGATAATCTGCGCTTTCAGCGAATTGCGCCAGCAGGCGCTCCCCGGTTTCCGGCGTCAGCCGGTAAGAAACAGCCAGAAGGTCTGCCTTCTCTGTTTCCGCGGCTTGGATCGCCTGGTTGATCGGGACAGCTGGTCCCAGAAAAACAGTTCGCCATCCTGCCTGTTCCGCTAACTGAAGGAAATTGACCACGCCGGCAACATGGACGCATTCTCCCAAGGCGCCTGCTACCACCGTTTTCTGTTTTTTAATACTCATAAGTTTTTCATTAATCATATATTACTTTTCGGTTAAAATGGGGAAAAAAGGCAATTGTTTTTCAAGTTGGTGAATCGAGGTGAAAAATGGCAACATTGAAATTCTTATTAGCGGGAGAATCATGGGTTTCATCGAGCACGCACTATAAAGGATGGGATTTCTTTTCAAGTACACTGTATGAAACAGGCATCGAGTATTTGGAGAAGGTTTTCCATGGGATGGATATCGAGTTTATTCATATGCCCAGTCATATCGCGTCTAAAGAGTTTCCGTCTTCGATAGATGCGCTGAATGCGTTTGATGTGATTGCACTCAGTGATATCGGTGCCAACACGCTGCTGCTGCCGCCCGAGACCTGGGTGGACGGTCAATCATTTCCGAATCGGCTGAAACTGATGGCGGATTGGGTGCGTAAAGGCGGAGGGCTTCTCATGTGCGGTGGATATTATTCTTTCGCGGGAATATACGCTGCTGCCAAATATTACCGTTCTCCTATCGAACCTGTCCTGCCGGTGGATATCTACACATTTGATGACCGCGTTGAAGCGCCCGAAGGTGCGCTGCCAGAGATCATAGACCCAAAGCATGCAGTTGTGGAAGGGATGGGTGAAAAATGGCCGGCACTACTGGGATTCAACGAGCTTCAGCTCAAGCCATTTGCGCACTTG
Source organism: uncultured Pelolinea sp. (assembly GCA_964490205.1). Lineage (GTDB taxonomy): Bacteria > Chloroflexota > Anaerolineae > Anaerolineales > Anaerolineaceae > Pelolinea. The sequence goes on from CAZBCD010000039.1 coordinate 5,826, forward strand.
ATTGCGCAAGTTGGCCAGCACCCATTATTGGCATCCATGGATGTGGAAAAAGGCCGCTCCCTCATTTGGGCATCGGATATTGGTCCCCATTGGTGTCCGAAAGATTTCGCCGAGTGGTCTGGATACTCTAAATTGTGGCTGAATGCTGTGAAATGGTTGGCTGGGAAATAAAACCATTTATAAATTCATTTGCAGAATCCGGTATCCATTAGAATAATAAAAAATAAGGAGATTCATGGCTGAACAGAACAAGGTACGTGATTTAGTAATTACGGGGTTGATGGGAGCGATTGCGGTAGTTTTAGGGTGGACGCACTGGGGTTTCATTCCCTGGTTCGGAGGAGTGGCGCTGACCATCATGCATGTGCCGGCGATCATTGCCGCGGTCATTGTGGGCCCTTTTTCAGGCTTGGCGGTTGGTTTGATCTTTGGTATATTTAGTATGGTTCAGGCTGCGGTTGCGCCGACCGGACCTGCGGATGTATGGTTCACCAATCCCTTGTTATCGGTATTGCCGCGTTTATTCATTGGACCTGCTGCCTGGTTAGTGTGGCAGGCGCTGAAGCGTGGGAGCCGCTCGCCCTTCTTACCGCGGGAGCCGCTCGCCCTTCTTACCGCGGGAGCGGTCGGCAGTCTCACCAACACGGTGCTCGTGCTTGGTATGATCGGTTTGCTCGGATATCTTCCATGGGCACCTTTGGGAGGGATCGTTGTATTAAATGGGCTTCCTGAAGCATTAGTTTCTGCGCTCATCACAGTCACGGTTGGTGCTGCTTACTGGCATATCCCCATCGGGAAAAAGCGGGGCGCGGATTTATCTGAATAAAAAAATCAGGCTGAATAACTATTTTTAGAACAGGAATAGAATACCTGCCGTGGATATTAATAGTAACAGAAGGAATACCCCATCTCTTAAAGTAAAACGATATGTATGCATGCTGGTGCGTGCTGTGATGCTGGCAAAACCCCGCGCGAGCATGGCAGTGGATAAGTTCTCCGCCTGCCGCAAACTGGTAATGAACAGGGGGATGACCAGCGGTACGATCTGTTGAACGCGCGTAATTAAATTCCCGTTTGGTGTGTCCCACTTAGCTCCGCGGGATGCTTGCGACTTGGCGATCTTTTCTGCGTTCAATGCCAGAAATGGGATGAACCGCAGCGTAAGCTGTACCAGGAGGACAGCATTTTCGGTGGGCACACCAATCTGCTGCAGAGGTTTGAGAAGCAGATCAAGCCCATTAATCATCTCAATGGTAGAAAGGCTGGAAGTTAGTGTGGTCAGGATCAATAATAACGATGCGAACCGTAGAAGCAGCCTCAACGCGGCGAATATCCCCTCGCTATAAATTGTAATTCTCCAGACCTCGAACATTGCGGCCGATGTTTCTATATGAGGAGTGATCACTAACTGAAGCAGGGCGATGAGTAGAAGAAATGGCAGAGGAGGCAGTAATCCCCGAGCAGCGAATGAGAATGGAATGCGGCTGACCGTGATCAATATCAAGGAAATCAACAGCGCCAATGCCAGGCTGTAGAGGTTATTGGAAATACTGATCGCGATGATCAGAAAACTGAAGCCGATGATTTTCGCGCGTGGGTCCATACGGTGGATGGGTGAATCAAGCGGAAGATACTGCCCGATCGAAACGCGCCGTAAATACTCAAATTGGCTCATGCTTGTGCCCTCTTTGTTATCTCCGCGACCATTTTGATAACCATGCTGAGTTGCATTGTTCCCGCAGGTACAGGCCAATCCTTCTCTTTCAGTACCGCGTATAATTCAGTGGCAAATGGCGGCTTTAATGCGCCGGGTAGTTTCGAGTCCTTTGTGGAAAATATATCGGTAGGTGCCCCATGGATGATATCTTTCCCGGATTGGAGGACAGTTACAGCGTCCATTTCTCCGATGATGCCGTCAAACTGGTGGGTAGAAAAGACCAGTGTCAAATCCGCATCATGCATGCTTTTAAAAAACCCCATCACTTCCTTGCGGGATAATGGGTCAAGGCCTGCAAGCGGTTCGTCCAGCAGCAGGATATCTGGATTTGTAACCAACGCGGATGCCAGGGCTGTTTTCCGAAGTTCCCCACCGGAAAGTGTGTATGTGAGCCGGTCTTTATAAACAAAGAAGTCCAATCCGACCGCTTCCATGGCTGACTTTATTGCGTTTGCCAGGGTGCCGCTGTGTCCTAATTGTCGGGCGGCGTATGCGACTTCATCCCCAACATACTGGTTGAAAATCTGGTTCTCCGGTTGCTGGAAAGATAATCCTACGCGCTGGCGCAGTGATCTGATATCAAGTTTACGATTATTCAAATCCATCCCAAATACGGATAAGGTCCCAGATTGCGCGCGCAGCAGACCGTTGAAGTGCTGCAGGAGGGTCGATTTTCCTGATCCGGTGGCTCCGATTAAGCCATGCATATTTCCGGAACCAATTGATATGGAGAGAATATCAAGTGCTTGATGTTCCAGTGGCGTCCCAAGCATGTATGTATAAGACAGATTCTTGGCTGTGATATTAGATTGAGTTGGCGTTGTTCGTTTTCGCGCGTGTGGTGGCGGTTGATTTCCCTCGTATTGGGGGATGTGGTTAAATAAATCTTCTTTGGTCAGGATATCATCGGGAAGGGACGGGATGAAAGTCTGCAGCATTCTTGATGCGGCCAGTGCGATTGGTTTCTCTAACCCAATTTCCTCAATGTTCTGATTGAATACCTGGCGGGGGGAGCCGTCCATAACGATTTTTCCCTTATCCAATACGATCACCCGTTCTGCCTGTGCGGCTTCTTCCATAAGATGTGTAATGAATAAGATGGTCGTCCCCTGTCGATGCAGTGCCTTGGCTTGTTCCATCACCATTTCCCTGCCCGCAGGATCGAGCATGGCGGTCGTCTCATCGAATATCAGGCAGATTGGCTGCATAGCAAGTACCCCAGCTAATGCCAGGCGTTGGGTCTCACCTGCTGACAATAAATAGGATGGCCTGCTTCGGATGTCTATCAGGCCGCTGGCTGATAGTGCGAATGCTACTCTATCGCGGATCTCATTCGCTGGCAGCCCTAAATTTCCTGGCCCAAAAGCCACGTCTTCTTCCACGGTGGTCGCTACAATCTGGTCTTGAGGTCTCTGAAAGATCATTCCGATCTGCGTGCGGATGGCAGCGTGGTTTCCGGGGTCACGCGTGTCCATCCCTTGGATTTGAACAACACCGCTATCAGGGATGAGTAATGCGTTTAGCAGTTTTCCTAATGTGCTTTTCCCTGAACCGTTTGCGCCGATGATCGCTGTAAATTCACCGCTTTGGATAGTCAGGTTGATATTGCTGAGCGCCCGAATTGGTTCAGCATGCTGTTGATGATATTGGAATGATGCATTATGTATCTTGATCAATGTTGCCATTAAAATCTATTTTATCTGACTTAGGAGAATTTAATGTGTGTACTTAGGCGCTCTTTGGCTTTGCAAGCGCGCAGAGTTAGCCATTATTCCTACATCCGGAATGGATTGCATAGCTGCGGAGATAGTTGGCGGCAGGATGCCCGCCGCAGCTAACGATAATCCGATCAGATTATAGATCGCAGTAAACAGGAAATTCATACGAACGATCCTCATTGTTCTTTTTGCGATCGTGAATGCTTCCGGTATCAGGGTCCAATCTTCCCGAAGAAGAGCAATATGAGATGTCTCAATCGCGATATCACTGCCAGTTTTTCCCATCGAAATGCCGATGTCCGCTTGCGCCAATGCTGGGGCATCGTTGATGCCGTCTCCAATCATCACGACATTTTGCCCGTTTTCCTGGCTGGTTTTGATGGCTCGGATCTTCTCTTCCGGAGACATTTCACTCTCATAATCTATTTCCAGCATATCTGAAATCTTTTTCACAGCATAGCGGTTATCCCCACTGATGAGTTTGATTTTTTCAATTCCCATATCACGCAGGGCTTGTATTGAATAGACTACATCTTCTCTCAGTACATCTTCGGCGGCTAAGATGCCGGCATCATTCTCGCCAACCCGAACAAATAATAATGTTTTTCCTTCTTTTCGCAATCGGTTGCTGATGCGAGATGCTGCTCCCCCCGTTTTTATCGGAACATTCAATACTGCTACGTTTTTCCCTTTTATTTCAGCAAAAATTCCTTGTCCAGGGATATTCTTAAATTTCTTGGCGGGCAACAAGGCAATTCCTCTTTCATTTGCAGTCCTCAGAACAGCTTCAGCCAATGGATGTTCGGAATACCTTTCAGCTGACGCACAATATTGAATGAGTGTGCTTTCTGAAAAAGCACCGACCGGGATAACATCAGTGATAGAGGGTTTTCCGATTGTTAGCGTACCGGTCTTATCGATGAATACTGTATCAGCTTTACTGAGGCTTTCCACATATTTCCCTCCTTTGAACAACAGCCCTTTTTGAGCTGCGGATCCGATCGAAGCTAGCATCGCAACCGGGGTTGCAAGAGAAAATGAACAGGAACATGCCACTACCATAACAGAAGCCGCGGCAATTGGGTCACGCCGAATAATAAGAGTTCCTATTGCGATCAGCGCGACGATCGGAAGATAATAAGCGGAAAATTTGTCAGCCAGTAGCTGAAATTCACCCCGATTGGCTTCTGCCTTTTCTACCAGCTGAATGATTTTTCCGAAAGCAGTTTCAAGGCCGACCGCAGCTGTTTTTACCTTCAGCATACCGGTCTTAACTATTGATGCGGCATGAACATACTTTCCCTTCGCCACTTCAACAGGCATGCTCTCCCCATTGATCGCAGATTGGTCAACGCTTGCGTAACCATCAGTAACTTTCCCATCAACAGCGATGGACTCGCCTGGACGGACAATGACAATATCATCTTTTTGAATACTGGAGATTGGAATTTTGGTCACAAGACCATCTATCTCGACCAGAGCAAATTTGGGAGCCATTTGCGATAACTTGTGAATGGATTGTCTTGCTTTCTCGGTGGTGCTTTTTTCTATCAGGTTGCCAAAACGCATAAATGCAACGATAAGGAGGGCGCTTACCCATTCTCCAACAATTACCGCAGCGATCACACTGGTGCTCATCAAAGTATGAGAAATGATCCTGCCTTTACTGAGTGCGCGGGCTACATTTAGAAACACCGGCCACCCCCCGATTAGTATCAGAGTTAGCCACAAATACCAGGGAGCTAAACTTTGCAGCGTATCAAAGACGCCCTGTTGTTCTCCGATCAAAGTGATCACTAATACGAAAATTACGATAAAGATAAAGAAGAGAATTGAGGTTTTTCCGAATAATCTCAGTCTCGAGCTTTTTTCAGTATCTTCAGGCTTTTCTTCAAAAATTGCTACATACCCCGCCTTGGAAACAGCTCGTTTAATTTCTATCATGCTCGGTGGTTCATTTTCAAAATTGATAATTGCTTTTTCGGCGCCCAAAAGAACTTGCGTGCTGCGGATCTGTGGCAGATCAGATAAAGCATTCTGAACATGAGCGGTGCATTCCGCGCAGCCCATTCCGGAAATCTTGAATTCGAGTGTTTTCATGTGAAGAACCTATAATAAATATTAATCCATTTTTAGCGCCGCTGCTCATTAATGAGGCTGAATCTTCAAAGAGCCAGTGTAGCTGCTTTCCCATGACCGGGAATATCGGGCAGCGTTCTTCGGTCTTACCTAATGCGGTGAACAGGTGGACAAAATGAATGTTGCCGAATAGAAAACAATGATTAGGTTATTGAATTGTTAACAAGTCTTAGCAAAACCACAGGTCATCACGCATCCATTCCATGATCTCTTCTATCGCGGGGATCCGCCCGAACGATTTGACTTTCTCGTCAATTACCAATGCGGGAGTTTCCAGAATTTCGTATCGCATGATCTCGTCCATTTTCTTTACTTTAATGAATTCCGCGTCAATTCCTAATGTCTGCGCTGCTTCACGTGCTGTTTGCTCCAGTTTTTCACACCTTGGGCAGCCCCCGCCTAAAATTTTTATTTTCATGCTGCTAATCTCCTTACTGTAATTGATTTTTGTATATAAATAGTTTTGTGTTTCAATTGAATATCTCCATCTGCGGGATAAAAAACTTCGTCTATATTCAATGCGGGTATTGTCAGAATGCTAAATTTATAGAATTTCTTGGACTTGCTTGTTAAGCAGGTAGCGCTGTTCATGAGATAAACCATCCAAATAACAATCCGGAAATAGTGCTGAATATGGTTACTAAAAGTACGTAGGCAGCAGTTTTCTTCTTGCCAATTACCGTGTTTGTGATCAGTATAGATTGCAGGCTTAATTCTGGATCAGCTAACAAATAAGCCAGCAGCGGTCCGCGGTGCATGCCTAATGAAAGGAATGTCTGTGCTACAGGCACTTCGACCAGCGTTGGAAAATACATGAAAACACCAAACAGCACACCGATAAAATTTGCTCCCACTGTGTTCTTCCCGGCAATTGATTCTATCCAGTTGCCTGGAATTAACCCGCGTGCCACGCCGGCTGTGAACACACCCACGAGTAGCAGCGGAAGGATATGCTGAACGAATCGCCAGGTTTCCCACAACCAACTGCCTAACTCATGCTTGCTGAAGGCGCGTTTTGCAGTAATCCAGGTGGCCGTGAATAGAATTGCTTCTACAAAGAACCTCCCAGTGATTCCAAAAATAAAAGAAGAATCATCAGTGGATAGTTTAATGCTGGCGATCAGCAATGTCAGGGATGTGATGATTAGAGTGGTTGTTGTCCATGTATTAAAACTCTGATCGATATGGGTTAATCCCTTTATTGCGGTTACGCCAATTAGAATTAGAAGTCCAATCAACAGCACGCCTTGGACTTTGATACCTTCAATCCCCAGAGCGGCATTCGCGGGAACCAATCTATCCAGAGTGGCCTGGAAATCGGCGCCCCATCTTGAACGTATCTCAAATGAAAAATATTCTCGTGTGAGAAACTCGCTCTGGAGTGTTCCGCTGATCAGGATTGCCAATAAGATGATGAAAAAAATAATGTTCTTAGTAGGAACTTTTGCGGCTTGCTGGAATAACTGGCTGCTCTCCTGTTGGTGGTTCACGTCGTTTTTACGGAAAATCCATGCCATCAGCAGCCCAATCAGCACACCAAATATCAATGAAAGTACAATGCGGGCTAACGCGATATCCATCCCGATCTGAACCCCGGTAAATGAGATCGCTAAAATGTTTACTGCCGGCCCGACAAACAGAAAGGTGATTGCGGGACCAAGCCCAGCCCCTTTTTTATAGATCCCAGCGAACAGCGGCATAATGGTACAGGAACACACAGCCAATACAAATCCGCCCAATGCAGCAGTTGGATAAGATATCCATTTTGGTGTATCTCTCCCCAAAAAGCGGGTGATCGTTTCTTTCGGGATCAGTGCAGTTAAGGCACCCGCGATAAAAAACGCGGGCAGCAGGCACAGAAGCACATGAGCGGCAAGGTAAGCAGCTAAGCTTCCCAAGCCGGTTTGTATCAGTGAAATGAGTGTGTTGATAATTGGCATTGCGTAATCTCCTAAATATTCAAAATATTGAATATATTGAGGTAAAAAAAATTAATTATCTCCGCGGCATTTTGGGCAGTCGCATGTTTTCTTCTCAGTATTGATCGCATCCAATGAAACACTCTTTATTTGTGCAGCAGCAGTTATCATATCGAGTATTTTCTGGTCAGCGATATGGTAATAAATAAAGCGTCCTTCCCGGTTCGTTCGAAGGATGCCCTCTTCACGCAGTGCCATCAATTGCTGGGAGAGATATGCCTGCCGGATGCTCAATTGTGCCTCCAGGTGGCATACGCACGCTTCCCCTGTTCCGATCTCTAACAGGATCCTGATGCGCATTGGATGACCAAGCACCCGCATTAGTGACCCAGTGATTTCGTACTTATCCTCTTTAGACATATTCAATAATTGAATATTATATCGGAAGTTTTTCAGTTGTCAATGGAAAATATAGAGGGTGTTGAAAAACAAATGACAAAATTGACAAGATAAAGGAACTTTAA
>CAZBCD010000040.1:0-13565 GCA_964490205.1 uncultured Pelolinea sp.
TGTATTAAAGTTCCTTTATCTTGTCAATTTTGTCATTTGTTTTTCAACACCCTCCATCCTTCGCTTGCTCAGCAGCATACACACTGCCAGCCTGGCTGAGCACTGATACCGGGACTACACCCAACATCATGAACCCAATGCCTAAAAGGTTGGTGATCTTTCTGATCAATCCGCTTCTGTTTTTCATGCTACCCTCCGATTTTTTTCCTGCCAAATTATTATGAAAACTTTCACAATTATTAAAATAAAATCCGGTCACGTTCAAACCATGACCGGTTTCGCTATTAGCTTGTCTGCGTATTTAATGGGATAGGCGGCTCACCCCAAAAAAGCGACCACTTATTTACGCAGAGTCCACGCTTTCAATAGTGTTCTATTTAATTGTGTGGTTATATTAGCATTAAAGATAAGTCGTTGTCAACAAGGTGTTGCGTGGTGCCAGGGATTACTATCCACTTTGTGTAGCAAAAATACATCAGGTTAATATTGTTATTTTCGAAGGGATTTAACTTTGCCCATGAATTCTTTCACGCGTTTCTCATCAACGTGGTTCTCAAAAACCCCATCCACTTTAAACGTGGTGCCAACCACTGCCCCGTCTGCGATGCTCAATTGTTCCGCTACGTTCTGCAGGCGGACGCCTGTGTTCGCGAAGACGGCGGTTTCAGGGACTGCTTCCTTAACTAATTTAAGGGTCTGGGCGTTTGTTTCCGCGCCTGCTGTGAGGCCAGAAACGCACAGCGCGTCCGGGCGGTGATTGAAAACCGTTGATGTGGCAATATCTACAATATCACGGTCCCCCAGGTAGCGGGCAGCTTCTGGGACAATATTGAATAATAATTTCACATTCTGGGCGCCGATGGCGTGCTGATGGCGGATGACTTCACCGCAGTTGGTATCCCATAAGCCAAAATCGGAAGCGTACACACCAGAAAAGATCTCGCGGATGAATTTCGCGCCTACAGAAACTGCCAGGTCGAGAGAGGCAATCGGGTCCCAGAGGACATTGACACCGAAGGGGATATGGATATCAGGCATGAGTTCACCGATGACGCGCGCCATAGAAGCGGTTGTGACTGTCTTCACTTTGGTGAGGTAAGGCAGGCTGAATTCATTGGAGAACATGACCGCGTCCACACCGCCGTTCTGCAGCGCAAGGAGATCTTTGCGAGCCCAATCAATCACGGCTTTCATACCGCCGCCCTCATCAAAATAAGGATCACCGGGAAGTGCATTTAAGTGGCACATGGCGATCACAGGTTTTAACGTGCCAATTACCTCTTCTGTCCAGAATTGTGTCATTTGTTCACCTACCTTTTCCTATACTACCGTTTCTTTATAAAGGTGTATGCAGTATGGTTTATAACATAACTAATAGTTTTTCAAGGTGATAAACAGTATTGCAATATACTGCAGAGAAATGTAATAAAATGCACGTATATGAGCAATATAGCAATTATTATTTGGATAGTCAATGTTTATTTGAGGAAAGGTATTTCGTAAATCATGAAAAAGTAAAGAAGCAGCAACATCGACCTATTCATACAAGGCGAGGGCTGTGCGAAAAGCGGCATCTCCTGTCAACTCCGATTCAACACTGACTGCTTTCGCTAATTCACTCAGGAGATCGGTGCTGACATCTTCCCCGGTAACGGATCTTACCAGCCATACCGCATGGGCAGCATATTTCAAACCATTCAAAGGTTCAATGCTGGCAAAATCGAAAAAGAACCAGGCATCTGATGAATGCATGCGCAGGCGCTCATACTGGGACTCAAGCATGCGTGTGATCATACCGATTTCATTTTTATTGATAGGCTTTTTTGCGTGTTCGCTGATCAATTCTTCGACTGAAATTTCTCCAAGGAGTACCGTGATATACGCGTCACGCAGCGGCCAGGGATCAGATATATATTCCTTGGTAAATTCACTGTATTTTTCATCGAGTGACAGCGCTAAATGGTCCAGGAAGCGCCTTAGAGGCGCTTTCCAAAATGCTTTTGGCGCATCGCCGCAGACATTTTCCCAGCGCTGTATGCCGTGGTGGCAGCTCCAGGATGTGTTCTCGTTGATCTCAGCATATTGATTTACAGGATGCAATTGCAGCCACTGCGCCGGAAAGATGGATTGAAAGTCAAATTCTTTGAGAGAATGGTCTAATAGGTAGGTGAGAAATTCCTCGCGTTCCGGCATGTGGTGGCCGTAGAGCTCACCGTCGGACGCTGCCATGAGCAGCTGGGCACAATCGCGGTGCATGTCTTTATATTGGGGAATAAGCCAATCTGAAATAAATTTATCCGCCTCCATAGAGGCGCTTGTATTAAAGCTGATCTCACTGGAGAGAAAACCGTTATAAAAGAACGCGATGATCTCTTTTTCATTCTGCAGGCGTATGCGATAGGGTTGGGTGATATCCAGAGAGGAATCTTTTGCCTGCCAGGGAGCTAAGATCGTGAACTGGATGCCGTTGTCCACAAGCACTTCTAAGGATTCCAGATCCACAGCGGTTTCCGGCAGCCACATTCCCTGCGGGGGATGTCCAAAACAGGCTTTAAAATCATGGATTCCCCAGTGTACTAAGGTTACTTTTTCTCGCCGGGAAATGAGCGGCATTATAGCATGAAAGTAAGGTTGTGCCATTGTGTTGCTTATTCCATACGCCTTAAAAACTTTGTTTTCCTGCTTGATAATCTCAGCGTATGTATCCGGGTGGTGTTCCGCTAACCATGCGGTAAGGGTTGGGCCAAAATTAAAGCTGATTCTCTCGAAATTGCCTTTCTTCGCATTAGGCAGATAACATTCATGGTAGATGCGCTCGGTCCAGTTCGGGAATGGTTGTGCGCCAGTCTCACAGGGGATTTGACCAGTACTGGGATCAACTCGAGGAGGTTGGTAAAAATGTCCATGTATACTGAAATATTTTTTCGGCATTAATTTGCAGTGTTCCTTGTCATTTTGTTTGATGTTTAGCCATGCCATTTTACCGTAAAAAAAATGAAAATGGCCTGCAATCGCAGACCATTTTCACTGGGGTAAGAGGGAGGGTTAATTTTTTAATCTTTGAGGGTAATCTTAATCTTACGCTTTTTTGGTTTCTTATTTCTAACCGCAAGAATGACCACCGGGATAAATAGAAGCGCAGCCAGCACTGCCAGGATGATCCCAAATGTCATCCAGGAAGCGGGCAGTGCCACTTCAGGCACTAAGCCACCCGGGTTGAAGCTGGTTTGAGATTCTCCTCCAACACCAAGGTAGCGGTCAGATAAGGTGACTGTCAGCGCGCGGAGTACACCATCGCGCAGAGTAAGCAGTGTTTCATAGCTAATGACCACTTCACTTTGCAGCGAACGCCGCATTTGGTCATACAGCGCGGATAACTGCTCCTTATTTTCGACATATCCATATTTTCCGCCGGCATTATCTGCAATATAACGCAGAGTGGATTCATCAATACCGCTGTAAACATCGGCGTCATCGCCACCTTCGGGGATTTGACCGAACCCAACGGTAGAGATGGATAAGCCACCAAATCCAATGCTTGAAAGTGCATCGTCCGCGTCCGCGGTGCTTTGATTGTCCATCCCATCCGTGAGAACGATGATCGCTTTACGACCGGGAAGGGGATTGAGTGTTTCAACCGCGATAACAAGCGCATCGTACATTGCTGTATCACTGTTGGCTGAGATACCATCAATCGCGTTTTCTAGTGATTTTTTGCTGTCGGTAACTTCCTGCACTGTTACTACTTCAGTATTGAAAGTGATGATGCCCGCCTGGTCTCCAGCTCTCATTTGGTTGAGGTATTCCTTAGCCACCTCTTTGGCGCTGGTTAATTTGTCCGCATAATTCATGCTGCCTGAGTTATCAATCAGCAGTAATGTGGTCAGAGCTCCGACATCACCAGTCCCCTTAATACTCTGATTGCTGACCGGCTGCCCGTTCTCTAAAAGTTGAATTTTGCCTGTATTTACCACTTTTGGTTCCCCATTGGCATCTTGAACAGAGATATATACATCCACGAGGGGGAAATTGGTTGTATCGATCTGGGTGATCTGAAGTGTATAATCGCCTTCGCTTGTAACCCTAGGTTTTGGTTGACAGGCAGCGGTGATGCCTGAGAGCAGCAATACTGTTATTGTCAGAAATGATCTTATTTTTGTTTTCATTATTTACCTCTTCTCATGGTAGACCATCTCTGATTTACCCATGCGGATGCGCTGATTGGGGCGCAGGCGGGCTATTTCAACCTTCTTGCCGCCAATATAGGTACCTGCCATACTGATATCTTTCAGTGTAAAGTAGGTACCTTCCCCTTTTAAGATGGCATGCTGCGGTGCGATGTCTGGATCGGTAATCACAATATCAGACTTTAATGGGCTGCTGCCTATCGTGGCAGATGGGGCTCCCTTGCTGAGAAATTTATCTAAAATGAATTCCATACCGCGCATCTTGCCATTTGTGACCTCAAGCCATACTCGCGAGAGCATGAATACGATCAACGCGATGAATACACCAACCGAAAGTCCCAGCAGCATCAAACCGGCTGCTTTCCCCATCAGGGGGTCAGCAAACAGGGAACGGGCGGCTTCTAATAGTACGCCACCTAAAACACCACCGATAAGGCCGCCCAGGCCGCCTTTCCAAAGCTGTGCACCACCGGTGATACCTGTTGCCAGGCCGGTAAGCAGACCGAAGATCCCCCAACCTATCGGACGGCTCCATGCCTGCCCGCCAATGAAGAGGAAAACACCCTCAGCAATAGGCAGCGCAATTGCTCCGCCAATAGCACCGAGGAGGGCGCTGAGCAGAGAATTTTTCAATCCATATAAAAAGCTCTGGGTAGCAATACCTTCTCCAAAGCCGATCAGTAGGCCAATCACGCCCCCCAGCATTGCCCCGACGATTACTTCACTAAGGAAGAAGTTGCTTGTAAAGGATAACCCCAGGATATTACTGATCTGCCATCCGATCAGTCCGCCGATGGCACCCAGAATACCGTATGTGTAAAAACGTGTTAAACGACTCATGTGGATAAAACCTCCTTTGTTTCGTCCATTCCATCTGAGACAGGCTGCAGGTTCCGCCAAAAAACAACGCTTCTCTGGTGTTTATTGGTCAGCTCATAAAAACCAAAGTAATTCCTCTGGTCCAATGTTCCATCTGGTTGGCGGATGAAGAACCCACCAATTGATTGGTGCGGTTCAATCACCAGTGCAACCTGCCATGGTTCTTTAAAAAAATTTTGGTGCAGCCATGTATCCCATTCAGAAAAGAAAATACCCATCCGTGGGTGCGTATGGTACCAGCCCAAAAAGACTTTCTTAGGATGATGTTCTTCAAGATGATTGTGCAGGGCGATTTGTGTATCACCTGTGAATGTTAAATGTGCTGCACCCTGCTCAGTGTAAACAGCTGGCAGGATTGTGTCAATAACAATGAATGGTTCTCCATGCAGAGAGTCACGGCAATATTTACCTGCCATCCACCCTCCTACTTCATTATCCAGATCACTGCCAGCATGGGCGCACATGCGCACATAGGCAGTCTGTGTCAGGAAGATAGCCAGAGGGGGCTGCCGAAGATCTATTGTTTCATCTTTTGGCTGCCAGCGGATAGCTCGATGATAGGGAATTCGTGTGTTCATCGATTTTACCTGGTTGTTTTCTGATACCCTTACGCGCGGAGAAATATTCATGAAGACTGCTCCGGGGAATTTACATTTTATCCGGCAGTGATATCAGCTGTGATCATCAGGCGGTCATCATCCGGCACACCTGCTGCTTCCAGCGTTTCATCTTCCTGCAGTTCACGGCCCAGAGCTTTGCTGTCCAATCGGTAGCTAACGGGACGGCCGTCAGGACCAACTGTCGGCAGTTCCAGTGTGGTTGCCAGTTCAGGGATCAGATCTCTTACTGCGACATCATCCGGAACTTCCGCGTTTCGTGTTCCTCCAGAAGGTAGTACTAAGGTAATATTTTTGTCAGCCATTTTTCTTCTCCTTTCAATTATTTCAATTTAATTTTTGGTTTCTTCGCCCGCACTTTCGGTTTGCTGATCTTGACCCGTTCAGGCCGCATAAGTTCGCGTTTGTCTACTGGGAAAAATCTAGGATGGGTTCTTTTATATTTCCTACTCCAGCGGGCAGCTTCCATATCCCAGGGGAATGGAGGTTTGCTGGGATCGTCATGAAAATTTTTATACTGCACCATTTCTCCCAGCATGATAACCAATCTGTCTAACGACCGACTGGCAGACCACCATGCAGCGTCAATGCATACGCTGCCGTTGGCATGGTTAATATTAGGGTGCCAGATTGGAGTAAGCCATTTCATACCCGGCCAGCGCTGCGGATACTGTTTATGCAGATAGATCTCTACCTGGTGTTTTTCACCGATCTTAGGGTTTCCTCTGCGGTCAAGGCCGATGATACCTTTGCATTTATAGGTTATGATGTAACGCTCGGGCGGCAAACCTCTCCGTTCAGATTTAGCCTTAATCTGGATCAGGTCGCTGCGCGCGGTAACTTCCTGGATGAGTTCATAATCTTTCCGCAGGCGCCTCAGGCGGGGGTTGGAATTGACGGATATTACTCCGGCGGTGATATCTGTCGTGACCATCAAGCGGTCTTCTGACGGAATGCCAGCCATACTCAGTGTTTCACTTTCCAGGAGCTCGCGGCCGAGCGCTTTGCTGTCCATTCGGTAACCCATCGGCCGACCATCCGGACCTACCGTGGGGAGTTCCAGGAGCGAAGCCAATTCCGCCATCAAGTCCCTTACAGGGACATCATCTGGAATATCTGCCCTGCGGGCACTGCCATTCGGTAGTACGATCGTTACTGCAATATCCGCCATACAATCCTCCAATAATGAATAATTTTAAAGTTCATTGCGGTGTGCCACTCCACAAGCGCCTGTCACATTCCAACAGTCCTGATGGTGCCAGGTGCTGCATTCCGGACAGATAACCATACCCTGGCTGTCATTCCTCACCACTTCTTCAAGGCAGTATGGGCATACATGTTCTTCTTCACCCATCAATTTCACATCGTTATTTGTGTGAAGTGCTCTTATGCCTGGAAGTCTGATTTTCTTTTTCAAAGGTTTCTTACGAGTTGTAGATTTTGGAGATGTTCGTTTTATTGTGGTCTTCGAAGAAGGAACTGAAACATGCACCGTAGAAGATTTGGATTTCGTAACCTTTCTAACAGCAGCAGGTTTGGATTTATTAACATTTCTGACAGCAGTAGGTTTGGATGTCTTTTTACTTATTTTTGGGAGTTTAATATTCCAGTTAGTTGGATTTACTTGGCGTGCAATTGGCTTTATCCGGTCAGAAAGTCTCTGCATGGTTGGAAATTTAATATTCCAATTAGTTGGATTTACTTGATATGCAATTGGCTCTATCCGGTCAGAAAGGGTCCGGTGGGGTTGTTGAGGTTTTTTTTCAGACCCCCGGGGCTTTTTCTTGCGCCGGAAAACCACAATTGCAGGAAGCAAGATCAAAAATAAAAGGCTGATCTGGGCAGCATCACTAGTGGAAGGAATTTGAAAGATGAAGTCCTTGGTTACAAAGGAGAGGAGATACTCCGTTTCATAAAAATGATCAATGATTAATACTGCCAGGATAGAGGTTATCAACCCGACCAGGATAAGAATCACCGCAAAACCTTTTCTGAAAAGGAAACGTATGAATAATCCACCTGTGAATCCAATTGCCAGCAAGATTAATATACGTAAAAGAAAATCGTTGATTTGCGGCTGGTCGGAAAGAAAAATAATTACCAATAATCCAGCCGATAAGCTGAACGCCAGAACTGCTAACCATTTGAAAATACCATTCAAAACTTTCATGATAATTCCGTGTCCTTTTTACTGCTGTCTTTCATTATTTTGATGGCTTGTTCTTGCTGTTCATCATCTTCTTTGGAACCAGTGATTTTGATTTCGGGTTCGTGAATGGTGATATTCGCACGCTTTTTCAGGATAACCCGGTCTTTGAGCTTTATATGACCGGTGAGCTTGATGGGCGCTTCGGATGAAGGGCGTTCAAAGTGGTTGAAGTGGAGCGCTTCCTCGAGATCACCGTTCAATTCATAGAACCGATATTCCTCTGTGTTGTAAGCTCTGAGGATGTGGAGTGGCGGCACCCCGATACTGGCAAGCGTTCTTGAGAGAAAGCTCTCATCGCCTTGAATGGTGTGTGTCATTTCTGTTTCGCGCAGCAGGCCACATACAGAGCAGTGAGCGCGGTTGAACCCTACCGCTGAGATCGGCTGTAAAATTTCTTCGCGTGTGCCGCACTGCGGACAATTTAGAGATAATATCAATTCTTGGTCTAATTCAATCACTGCGTCTGGCCCGAGATCACGGTGGGCGATCTGAAGCATATCATCAAGGGTAGTAGTGTCTGTCCGGAGAGGAAGTTCTATGATATCGCCATAGGTCCAATGACTCTCGCAATCTTCCACTGGTGTATAAGCAGTGGTGTGCACTTCGTTAGTCATGCCGTTGAAGTGGAGGACTTTGCCGGGCTCAATTGGTTTATCGTGGATTATTTTAAGGGCTTCCTGAGATTGTATGCCTGCAATGATTGACGCGATCGTTGGTGTAGTAGGAACTTTCCCCAGGAGTATATTTTCGCGGGCTAAGAGCGGGCAGGAGTACCGGATAGAAAGATCTCGGCGCGCTTGATCGGTAAGCGTGCACTCGAAACATGCACCTTCACCTGGGACAAAGACACGCGCTAATCCCAGAAATTCCTGGATAGCGCCGTCCACCCATGGTTTGTTGATCCAATATGAGAACCGATTCACCGCTAACCGTGCTTCCCGGTTGTCAAGGCAGCCGATGATAACATCCATCCGTCGGAAAATACCTAAACCAAGGGCGGTTGTGATATCCCCGTGGAAATACTGCACATGCACATTGGGATTGATCTCTTTTACACGTGCGGCTGCTACCTCCGACTTTTTGCGCCCCGAGTCACTTTCGCGGAATAGGATAGAACGGGAGAGATTAGCAAGTTCAATCGTATCAAAATCCACGATGAAAATATGCCCAACCCCCATAAGGGCAAGGTTCTTAACTACTTCATTTCCCAACGCGCCCGCGCCGACAACCATCACTTTGGCATCTGCCACTTTTTCCCGTTCCCACCAGGAGATTAAAGAGAAAGTGCCCAATCTGTCTTTCTTTAAATTAGGGATGATCAGTGATTTCTCTGGTGTTACGGGCAAACGGCGGGGTCCTTCCGGTGAATCTTCACTGGTAAGCCGAACACGCGGGGTATCCAATTGGCTTTCAGTGTCACTTGCCATCTTGTTTGCTTGGGAAAGGTTCTTTTCGTTCAATTCCGCGATAAAACGGCCGACGCCATGGCGAGATTCAATCAAGTTGATCTCTTCCAGTGATATTAACGCTTCGCGCAAAGTGGAACGGCTCACGCCAAACTGCTTTATGAGATCACGCTCAGCTGGCAGCTGGTATCCGCTTTTATATGTGCCATCTAAGATTTGTGCTGCAATCTGGCTGGCAATGATATTTGGTAATGATTTCCGTGGAATTTCAGCCACATTCACCTCTTTTATGGTATGTTGGTCAGACCACCATACCATATTATAGAGGATTTTCTGGAAAAGTCAATATGAAACCAGCGAATATGTAACTATTTAAAGGTTTTTTTGTTAAGATTAGCGAGTAAAAATATATTATATATGAAGGAGTTTACAATGGCAAAAATGGCAAAAATCGCAATAATAACAGATAGTACAGCATATTTAGAAAAAGAATATGTAAAAAAGCACAACATTCGAGTTGTCCCTTTGAATTTACACTGGAATGGAGACAGCTATAAAGATAATGTGGATATCTTGCCTGATGAATTCTATGATCGGTTGAAGGCATCTTCCACACTCCCAACCACTTCACAGCCAACGTATGGAGATTTTCAAGTGATCTTCAAAGAATATGCGCCTGATTATGATGGTATTATCGTAGCGCTGATATCCTCAGGGATCAGCGGGACAGTAGATTCAGCCTTGATGGCACAAAAATCATTTAAAGATATTCCGGTTGAAGTCATTGATACAAAGACAACCGCAGGTGGCCTGGCAATGATTGTTAAAGCGATCGCAGCTGCTGTTGAAAGCGGTAAATCAGTGAAGAAAGTTGCTGCTCTGGCGCGTAAGATCGCGGACTCAACAGGTACATTTTTTGTGGTGGACACATTGAAATATCTACATAAGGGCGGCCGCATTGGCGGTGCTTCACGCTACTTCGGAACTGCGTTAAACATCAAGCCGATTCTTTACCTGAATGAAGAGGGAAAAATCGATGCTTTGGAGAAAGTACGCACAAAAAAGAAAGCTGTTAATCGATTATTAGAGTTGGCTGTCGATAAAGCGGCTGGGAAAAAATGTTATGTCGGTATTTATCATGCACAAGCGTTAAAAGAAGCTGAAGCAATGCGTGATGAAATTCAGCAAATGATAGATTGCTATGAAGTAGGAATTTACAAATTAAGCCCTGTTATCGGCACTCATGTTGGTGAAGGCGCTTTGGGTATGTCTGTTCATACGGTTGCGTATTAATTATTACATAATTGAAATTAAATCAGGCGCTTATGCGTCTGATTTTTCTTGTTAATGTGGCTGATGATATTCATCAAATCCGTAGTTAGCCCGCTTATCTGTTTTCCAACGATTTTAACGTTTTATTAGAAATTCCGCCGATTTGAAACAAAATTGTCATAAATGGTAAACTTACAGCGCACTTAAAATATTTAGATAGGAATGATTAAATGAGAGTTGTTTATCCGTTTACCGCGATCGTAGGACAGGAGCGAATGAAACGCGCACTAATCTTGAACGCGGTCAATCCGCGTATAGGAGGAGTGCTAATTCGTGGAGAACGCGGTACAGCAAAATCAACCGCTGCTAGAGCCTTGGCTGCTTTACTCCCCAATGTAAGGGTTGTTGAAGACTGCAGATTTGCCTGCGATCCAGATCGTCCGGATACATTATGTACTGAATGCCGAGAACGAACAGAACGCGGTGAAGAATTGCCAGTTGCGATCCGCAGAACACCGTTTGTGGATCTGCCTGTTTCCGCAACCGAAGACCGGGTTGTTGGCACTCTGGATATTGAATCCGCTATCCAGCGTGGAGAGCGCCGTTTTGATGCTGGGATTCTTGCTTCAGCGAACCGCGGCCTTTTATATATCGACGAAGTTAATCTACTGGATGATCATGTGGTGGATGTCTTATTGGATTCGGCCGCAATGGGTATGAATATTGTTGAGCGGGAAGGTATTTCTTTTACCCATCCTGCCCGCTTCATTCTTGTTGGGACGATGAATCCAGAAGAAGGGGAACTGCGGCCGCAGCTGTTAGACCGCTTTGCGTTGTCTGTAGAGATTCACGGCATCCGAACGACACGAGAACGTGTGCAGATTATGGAACGTAATCTTGTTTTTGAGCAGGATGCAGAACTTTTCCGGCAGGAATGGTTAGCAAGAGAAGAAGAATTATCCAGGAGAATTGATCTTGCGCGTACGCTGGTTGATCAGGTAAATCATACTGAGCGCAACCTGTTGGCGATCGCGTCACTGACCGCATCGCTCAATGTGGATGGCCATCGATCAGACTTGGTTATCCTCAAAGCTGCCAGAGCGCACGCAGCTCTGGAAGGTCGGTCTCATCTTACGGAAATGGATATTGCCTTAGCGGCAGAATTAGCATTACCGCACCGAATGAAAGGTGGACCCCTGCAGCTGAACAATATGGGCGTTGAGGAAATCAGTGAGCATATTGAACAGCTGATCGGCTCGCAGGGAGAAAGCACACAGCCTTCTGAGAAGAAAAAAGAACCAGCGGAAGGATCGGATTCCCCAAAAAAAGTCTGAGGGGGGAAGAAGCGGGGGAACTTCCCTCCCAACAAGGTGAAGTCCCTGTTCCTCCCCAGAATGTTTTTGAACAATTCAACGCAAACTGGTGGGAAGGAGGGCAAAAGGCAAAATCAGGGGAATCTTTCACACCCCGCCGATTGGATACGCCATTAGATAGGATGGTGCGCAGTTATGGTGGGCGACGTTCCCGAACGCAAACAGAGCGGAAACGCGGCCGGTATATCCAGGCTAGGTCCGCAAACGGTAGTTCATTTGACCTTGCATTTGATGCAACCATGCGTGCGGCTGCTCCTTTCCAGGGAGAACGGAAAAAAACTAACGATAAGGTCGCATTTCATATCCGACCTAGCGACTATATGCGAAAAATCCGCGTACGGAGAGCGGCGAACCTGATCCTATTTGTGGTAGATGCATCATGGTCAATGGCAGTCGCAGAACGGATGAGCGCGACAAAAGGGGCCATCATGTCACTGCTAACTGATGCGTACCAACGACGCGATCGGGTAGGATTGATCGTTTTTCAAAAGGACCGAGCGACGTTGGTGATGCCCCCCACAAATTCGGTGCAGTTAGCACAGCGTGCGTTGAGTAATATTCCCGTTGGCGGAAAAACCCCACTTTCATCTGGGCTAAAATTAGCAGCAGATATTCTTGAAAAAGAATCCGTTCTGCACCCTGATATTATGCCTTTGTTAATTGTATTGACGGATGGTGCAGGTAATGTGTCAATGGGAAATTTTGCACCTCTTGAAGAATCCTATAAAATTGCTGACCAGATTGCCAAGAAAGACATTACCAGCGTTGTGATCAATATGGAATCTGCCACTTATGACCAGGGATTGGCTTCTGAACTTGCTAATCATCTTGATGCACCTTGCTTATCAATCAGCGAATTAAGGGCAGAGCACCTTTATATGGCTGTTCGGCAGGCAAGCGACAGCTTGAAGCGAAGTGAAAGTGGAAAATAATTCCTTCGCAACAACAGGGTATTCAGATACTAATGGTTACGATGCTTGATAGATTGAAGGAAATCAATCGAGTTCACCTTTATCTGGGAATAGCAATTCTCACAACGATCCCATGCTATTGTTTTGGCATGATCTTGTATTGGAATAGTAATAATTCGAATACCAGCCAACAGATCACAGCAACCTTATCGACACCAGATCCAATTGAAAATACTTTGTCTCCCACTTTCACATCCCCGTTTGTTACCCAAACATTGACCTTATCCCCAACGGTGACTCCCACATTTACGACAACAATCACCTATGTGCTTCCTGATACGGAGACTCCCACACCATCCCCCTCACCAACAGCAACCAGCACGCACACACCATCTCCTGAACCAACCGAGACATTCACGCCTTCTCCTCCACCTACCGAAACGTATACTCAAACCCCATCGGAAATTCCACCCGAATAAATGTAATATCTCTTGTTCCTGTAATATTTTCAAGCGCGGAACTGTCCACAGCCTATCACAGCGTCCATTGTGTCTATTGCTTCCACCCTGTTTCATCGGTGCTGCATCTAAGAAAGAGGATTGTTTAGAAGCAATCCCGAGATATATGAGTAATTGACGAGAATCGAAACTATAATATCACTTGGATTCAAGTATCAAGTGCAACAGTGATTATTTAAGAATACCACAGGCG
>CAZBCD010000041.1:0-12897 GCA_964490205.1 uncultured Pelolinea sp.
AATCCCAGTTTAAGTAAGGTAAAAAATCCGCTTGCCTACGCTGAACTCAGAAAAGCAATAACATTCTGTTTGGATAGTGAAAGCGTAAATGAAAAAGTCTTTTATGGTTTGAATGATATCTCTCCAGAATGGCCCTTAACTAATAACCCTTTAGAAGAAAACAGCAGCCCTGTTTTTAACCCGGTTAAAGGATCTGAAATGCTGAAAGAAATGGGATGGGTAGATCACGATAGAGATAAAAATACGGGAAGAATTATCTCGAGTTTCCATGATATTCCAAACGGGACCAGCTTAACTTTTTCATATTTAATTATCGATAACAAGGATGATCTTGCTGCCGCATACATTTACAAGGATTCGTTAGCAGAATGCGGGGTTGATATTATCATCGAGCCAGTTCCAGCGGAACATTTCTGGAATCCAGCGTTTGATACGTCTATCTTCCAGGGTCATTTTGATCTTGCACAGGTAAAATGGTCCACACTCATTAATAATCCCTGTCCACTTTTAACCAGCACCAATACCCCCAACAAAGAAAATGGATACATAGGGTTAAATTTCTCCGCCCTTGGCAGCCCACTCATTGATACTCAATGTGCCAAGCTTGATGAATCAGCTTTTAAATATGAACGTGAACAAGCTCTCGATAATATCCAACAGATAATCATAAAGGGAAAATCAATGCTCAAACTGTATGCATACCATGAGATATTAGTTACCCGCACTGATTTCTGTGGAACTGAAGCTACCATGGAAACCGGGTTTATAAATATTGAAGAATTCGATTATGGGATCAGCTGCCGTTAATCATTACATCTTTATTGCTTTTCTAATTGCATCATATCCTTTACTGGGATGAAAAATATAAAAAAATAATTTGCCAAGAAATTGAGAGCGATTATTCGTGAGAGGGAAAATCTCAATCTCACGAATAATTTTTTTCCAGGAATATTTCTTCTTCACCAATTTTCTATTCTTGAGGTCATATTGCGCATCAAAAAGTGCGAATATTGTATGTTCTCCACCACCCATGATCACATTTTGCTTGGTTTCTGGAAGGCGGTAATGCGGTTCCCCCCCTGGGAGATGCGCATAATCATGTGATTGGTGAACAATCATCACATCATGTGTACCATCAACTACTGCCCATCCTTCCCATCGGCTTTTATATATAAACCAGTTGTCCCACCCAGCTCGCCCGATGGCAAAATCAGGAATTGACTGGAAACAGGTTCGCGGAAAAATGAAATAATCGCTGCCCATGGGCGGATGTTTTTTCGCTTCAATTGGCACCCGTTGCTTCAAAAGCACAAAATCTAAATCGTGTTCTCCGACTTCTCCAAGCACATCCATATCCCATCTTTGGCCGATGATCAGAAATTCCCGTTTTATTTTGGATACATCCTTTACAGCTTGAATGAAATCGGGGAATAAGATGATATCCGCATTAACGATCGCCAAATAAGGCGATCTGCTCTCTTTTCTACCTATCTCAAGCATTGAACTAATCAGTGGTGTACCTTTTTCATTACATCGCACATCTGGATAATGTCTGATACCCATGGAATGAGTATTTTCCTTAATTCCTTTATCATTCCCTAAAACAATTACATCTATCAGATTCCCTAACGCTTTCCAAGATCGCAGCGCATTTTTTTGGATTAACTGTATATGGGGACCCACAAAAGGTTTTTGAGCTGTGAGAATCGTGATAAGAGGTTGATTCATTCTTTTTCTTTCTCCGATTCAATGGTTGCTCGGTTATCAACATCTCGGAATGATTTATGGACTATATCCGCATTGATATTTTCCAATTCTGGATTTTCCTCTAACGTATGAAGTACTTCACGCCAGGAGAAGTTCATACGGCAATTCAGTTTATTAAATAATGCACGGATAAACTCCAGATCTTCTGGCATGTCAACTGTCCATCTACGGTTACCATAATTCTTCTCGGCATCGAGAACAAATGTTGAGAACCTATCTTTCACAGAATATAAATACGGCATTACGTGCTCCCGTTCAAAAGGTAATCTTGCCTGGCGCCAAGCTTTCTCCAGTGCAGAAAAAGAAACAACCTCGATATCCAATCCGATCGGGTATGTACGCGTGTATGGCGGTGGAAGTCGATTCGCCGCAAAATCCACTTCGTTTTTGAAGAAAACGGTAATAACTTCATCCATCAATACGGAATCAATCAAAGGGCAATCTGCAGTAAGGCGGACAATAACATCTGCATGATAATTTCTTGCTGCTTGGTAATAACGGTCTAACACATCAAAAGCATCGCCGCGAAAACATTTAATATCATGTTCCAGGCACCATTCAACAATGGGATCATCCGAATTATCCTTAGTGGTTGCTACGATTAACTCATCAACCAATTTAGCTTTTGCCGCCCTGTTTACAACCCAATGAATCATTGGATATCCACAAATATCTTTTAGCACTTTACCTGGAAGGCGGCTGGAGTCCATACGGGCCTGGATTATACAAACAACTTTACTAATCTTTCCCATATCTTATCGAATACCTGTTCCCGAAGATATTTTATACAAATCACTTACTGTTTGATATGTATTTAATAATTTTTCCACATTATTATTCCAGTCTGCAAATCTCTCCATTTTGGACCGTGCGGCTTTGCCGAATCTGTTCAGTTTTCTTTGCATACTTGCGACAATTACGATCTTCCTTGCCAGATCATCCGCAACACCATCATGGAAAGTCCATCCCTCCACGCCATTCGTGACCCACTCTAAATTGGAGGGTATATCCGACACAAGTGCTGGGCATCCACATGCCATTGATTCCATTAGTGCAACAGATGAACCATCAATATGAGACGCGCTTAAATACATATCTGCTGCCTGACAATATACCGCCAACTTCTCGTTCTTTTGATATCCATAAAGGTGGATCCGGTTAGATAAGCCATGAGAATCAATAAAATTTTTCACTCGTTTTTCCTGTGATCCTCCTCCCAGCATTATCATATGAAGATTAGGCACAGATTGTGCTGCAATTTGGAAACCACGGAGCACAATATCCACTCCATATCGGGGTTCCCATGATCGGGTATGAATAATTAGAAAATCATTTTCAAATCCAATCTCTTTTCGCATTTTACTTCTACCATTTGTAGAAAACAGCTTCAAGTCAACTCCCCAGGGAAAGACAGTGATCTTTTTATTTGAAAAACCAAATCCGATAGCAATTTGCTTAACCGTTTGGCAGTCCACCAACATCCAGTCACTTTTGCTTAAAACATATTGTGTAATCTTTTTCCAGAAAACGTTTCGGTAGGCATCCTCGAGCAAATCAAAACCCCAAGACATACTGATCAGCGGATGAGAAGAAGTTAAAGCCGGAAGAAAAGCCACTTTCTGGATTGGACCAGCATGAATAATATCCGGTTGTACTTCTTTAATCACCTTCTCAAATTTCGCCTTCAGATGAGGGTAATCCCACCAAGATATTTTTCCTTTGCCAGTCTCCCAATTTACGAGATGGATTCCAGGGGGATATTTTCGTTCTTCCTGGATTCTGCTGACCTCTTCAAGCCGAAACCAAAACACAGTATGACTAGTCTTTGCTAGAGCTGAGAGGAATCGATAATCATGTGGGCAGTAATTTTCAGAACAGTAAAGGATTCGCAGGATAACCTCGTTTTATCTTTGTAGATCGCCCCAACAAAATTCTTTTCCGGCAGGCATATCAGAAATTAATTTCATCCCAACAACTTCATCAATCCTATCTGGAAGAATCGCACCGGGAGTTGCAGGCCGCAGAACATCAATTTTTTCCCGTGTAACAGCTTCGCCTGCCCTCAAGTCATGCGCTGCCCGTAGACACCGCCGTTGAATGATGACAGTATCTTTTTCATTTTCTGCTACTTGCTTATCCGCCGATCCTAACGCTCTTTCTAGTTGGCGGATATTCCTGACCATTATCTCCCACGATACCGGATCCATCGCAAATTTATGGTCAGGGCCATCTCGCGATATATCATCAGTAAAATGTTTTTCTACAACACGTACACCTAAAGCCACAGCGCCCAATACCGTCGCATGGCCGGAAGTATGGTCAGACAAACCAAGGACAACATTTGGGAACATCAACGCATAGGTCTTCAACACATTAAGGTGAATATGTTTGAAGTTCTCCTCACTGGCAGTGTAATTTGTATTGCACTGCATCAGAACCAATTGTGTATTTATTTTCCTGATCGCATGAACTGCCCGTTGAACATCACCTATAGTCGCCGCGCCAGTTGAGAGAATTACAGGTTTCCCTTTTGCAGCCATTCTCTCTAATGCTTCAATCCAATCGATTTCACCAGAGCCGATTTTATAGGCTGGCATATAATCACTGAGATAATCAATCGCCTCAAGATCATACGGGGATGAAAAATAATCAATGCCAGCTTTGTCGCATTCTTTTTTTAAGGTCGGTGTCCAATCAAAAGAAATTGATGCATCCTTGTAGACTTCAAAAACAGATTTTTTCCACTTCGATTGATGGGACTGCTGTCCACCCAGATTTTTAAAGCCGTAATCTGATACGATTTTTTTTGCTGAAAAATTCTGGAATTTAGCCGCATCCGCGCCTGCATCTTTGGCCAAATGAATCAATTCTTTTGCCCGCTCCAGGTTCCCATCATGATTCGCTCCAATATCCGCTATGAAATACGTAGGGCACGTTGGTCCAATTTTTCTTTTTCCGATTTTGATATTCATACTTCCTCCAATAAACGATCTCCGCCATAGAAAGATTGTATTCGATCCGAAAGTCCATCAGCATAATCTGAGTAAAAATGATCTACAGATAAAGCGACATTCGGGACTTCAATGCCAGTGGATAATAGTTTATTGATATCCAGAAATAAATTCGGCGATCTCTTAGCTATCAGGTTTCCTTTCAAATAAGACTCAGGCGTAATTATCGATCCATCCAATCTAAATTTCTCGCTAACCAATATACCAAAATCATATTTACTCAAGTGATTAGAACTGACAACATGATAAATACCAGTTAATTTATTTTCCACCATATTGAATAAGGTTTCAACCAAATCATTCACATACATGGGGGAGAACAGGATATCAATAAATCCATAGACTTTCTCCCCGGCAATTAAATTACTAAGAAAAAACTCTGCCAAACTCCTTCTCCCGGTAATACTGAAACCAAAAAAGTTTACACGTGCGATTAACGCCGCCGGATTTACCTCAAGCACTCGCTTCTCGCCTTCTAATTTCGTTTTGGCATAAATTGACAAAGGGTTAGGAACATCAGTTTCTTTATAATTGCCTTTTTCACCATCAAAGACTGCATCTGTTGAAATATGAATAAAAGGTATAGCTCGCTCCACACAATTTTTTGCGAGATACCCAGGGACCTCGGAATTTATCTTTGCTGCTAGGATAGGATGTTTCTCGCACTGGTCCACATTTGCCATCGCCGCACAATTTACAACTAGCTCAGGTTTTGTCAGATTGAAGATCTTACTAAGTGTATTTTTATTCGTGAGATCCTGCCCGATAAGCGTAAATGGCACATTGGCAAGTTGGGTCTGATGCACAATTCCATATATATCATGCTCTTTCGTCTTTTCCAGACAAAGGTTCAAACCCAACAGTCCTGAAGCACCTGTGACCAGGATGCGCATATCAACTCCTTGCTATCTAAATACCTCTTCGATTGGCTTGATGATCTCTTTAATTTGCTTCACTGTAAGCCAATCATCATTTCTGTTGCTAACATACCTGAAATCATCAGGCAGTTTCTTCCCGATTGATCCCCATTCATGACCAAACCAGAATGCTTCCGCTGGTTGAACAACATACATATCATCTAGCTCTACGACCGTTCTTGCTTCATCCTCAGAGATTAAAACTTCATGCAATTTTTCACCCGGACGAATGCCAATATATCTTATTTTTGCCTTGGGAGCCATCGCTTTTGCAAGGTCAGAAACTGTCATGCTTGGTATCTTGGGTACAAAAACCTCCCCGCCATGCATTTCTTCTAAACAACGGACAACAAAACGTACACCCTGTTCAAGGGAAATCCAAAATCGGGTCATCCTTTCATCTGTGACGGTAACAACACCTTTCTTGCGCTGGCGAAAGAATAAAGGTACCACACTGCCGCGGCTGCCAACAACATTACCATATCGCACGCAGCTGAAGCGGGTTTTTTTTCCTCCAGCATATGCATTGCTTTGCACAAATAATTTTTCTGCTGCCAATTTTGTTGCCCCGTAAAGATTGATTGGGTTAACCGCTTTATCCGTACTAAGGGCAACCACACGATCCACTTTAGTGTCCAATGCTGCATCAATCACATTGCTGCTGCCAAGAATATTTGTTTTAACAGCCTCCATCGGATTATATTCACACGCAGGTACCTGCTTCAAGGCAGCAGCATGAATAACATAATCTACGCCATCAAAAGCACGGCGTAAACGATCATAATCCCGCACATCACCTATAAAATACCGCAGATTCTCATGTGAAAAGCCCATTTGGCGCATTTCATGTTGTTTTTGTTCATCTCTGCTGAATACGATCAATTTAGCCGGAGAGTATTCCTCTAACATTATTTC
This sequence comes from uncultured Pelolinea sp., assembly GCA_964490205.1. Taxonomy (GTDB): domain Bacteria; phylum Chloroflexota; class Anaerolineae; order Anaerolineales; family Anaerolineaceae; genus Pelolinea. The sequence goes on from CAZBCD010000041.1 coordinate 6,611, forward strand.
AACGAATTTCTTGCCAAAGGAACCTGTTCCTCCTGAAATTAATATGACCTTATTTTCCCAGTCCATAATTCCTTCCTAACATTAATTTTATTGTTTGTCGTTATTACTACTTTGAAAAAGTTATCAAAGGATACTGGCCTTTTTCGCCAAAGAACGTTGGGAACAATTCCTCAAGCCCAAACAGTATCCACAACCAAATTCGACCAAAAAGAAATGGATGGATCATCGCGCGCAAAAAACGGACACTGACACTGCGCCAAACGCTTATTGATATAGGAAAATCCATACCTAGCAAATCTCGCAATCCTTGTGCATTTAATTTATGTACAAAAGTACCCTTCGGTTTCTTACAAATATCACCAGCGTTCTTCTCTACTTGTTTTGAGGAAGGGATAAGTTTATTGAATAATCTTTCCATAATAAGAATTGGTTTATTAAACCAACGCATTAACATAGATTCACCCCATCCATTAACTATCACAGCAGTACGATTTTTCTTTAATACACGTTTTAGGTTCTCATATGCAGGAACATAATCTGTAACTGTTAGATGGTGAAGAGTATGCATTGAAACAATTCCATCAAAGGTTTCATCCCTAAACGGTAAATTTGCCACATCTGCTACCACAAACAAGCCATGGCTGCTTCTAATGCGGGTTCGAGCTTCTTTAAGTGCAATAATAGAAATATCCAGACAAACTCGATATTGATACCCTTTGGAATATGTAAGATATTCTGGATATTGAATCGGGCCTGACCCAGCATCGAGGAGATATTTTCCAGCTGATTGAAAGTAGCGATTTACTCGTAAATGGCATTTATGTATATATCTGCGGGAAACAGGACGCAGATCCTCATATTGCGCATTTTGGTAGGTTCCTGCACTGACCATCTGCCAACCGATCTGGTCATAAAATTTTCTTACATCTTGTTTAGTTTCCTGATCATCCATGCATGTAACCTATTTTTTTTGTTTAATCGTTTCCCAATCGATCTTTTCTCCCGCTAAATATTGAAAGGCTTTTTTATATTTAGGCCAATTTTTCGAGCGGAAGATTTCTTCGATGGGTTGTGATTGGTAATCATCCCATAGATGCACTAAATGATATGGAAATGGAATTGGGAAATTAAAGAAAAATCTATAAGCGTATGCCCAGGCTAATTCAATCTGTTCCTTTTCCATTCGATAAGTAGAAGGTTCTTCGAGAACAGCTTTGATTGTTTTGTAATAATTTACCCATCCTTCCGGATTTAACGTAAATCCGCGATTTCTATAATGTGTTTCTCCCACAACGATCACAGGCACACCACTCATTGCCATTTCTAATCCTACAGTTGTTGTATAAACGAGCCCAAGATCTGCTGCTGCAATCAGGTCATATGTATTGATTTTTTCTTCCGGACATATTACATGAATATGCTCAGGCAGAGATGGCAAAACCCGATTAATTACATCCACCATTGATTGCCCGTGAATTAACACCTCCCCAGGATGTACTCTTATCACCAACTGCGCTTCAGATTTTCCAGCGAAATATTGTAAAGTCCTTTCTAGCCATTCTTCCATTGTTTGGGAAAATATCTCTCGCCCGAGAGTAAGGCTATCTCCAAGCACATTTGTTGCCAATAGAACTACAGGTCGCTCATCTAAACCCAATTCTTTGCGTGCAATTTCAACTCCCTGTGCTGGAACTTGTTGCCATAATCGGGAAAAATTCTTCCAAACGGATGCTTTTCGGCGTGCTTCAAACATTTCCCGTATCTTTTTCTTTTCTGTTCGAGTGAGAGCACTATCTTTATATGCTTCCCACATACCTTGCGTTTCCTGATGCATCACTTTCGCGTTTTTAGCAATCCAGATACGCTGCCGTTGATCGCCAAATTCATAGGTTACTGTTTCAATATCCAGAAAACGAGCCACTTCATAAATCACTCCAAATTCCTGAATAGTCCCATTTGGGACAATAACAACATCCGGTCGATTGGTATTTAGCCATTCATATGCCGCCCTCGCTGCACGCATGTTGCGCTTGCAGCGCATTTTGTAAATTTCACTGCTTTCATCCACATTTTCAATCTGCAATGTATACATCGCATCATAACGCGTTACTTCTTCAATTTTTTCCTGAAGAAGTTCAGGAAGGATTTTGTATCCGGCATGCAGGTCAAGAAAGGAAACACTTTGTAAGACTGGTCCCGCTTTCTTCAGAACATTCTGCGCGTAAATATTTTGTCTGCGTAGATCAAACTTGTTAATTTCATTCTGCCAATCATGGTAAGGAAAATAACCAAGTGTTACATTATGACCCATTCCCCTTAAAATAAGCCCCGTAACTGCCGCATGCTCGATCCAATAATGGAGAGATGCAAAGATGAAAATCTTTTTCCCTTCCTCATTTTCAATCGCATGGATATGTTCGATCTGTGAACAAATAGAAGGGATATTGTGTTCCAGTTTCTTTAGTGAAAAACGGCTGTTTAATGATTTATCCCGATGGCGTATCAACCAATATATTTCCGCCGTGAAAGGAACTTGCCCAAGCACTGTTTTAATTATGTTTTTTGCTAAAACCTTCGATGTTTTCTTATTAGTTGTTGGCATTTTGTATCTTCTTGATCTCCCATTCTAGAGCAAGCCGAATTGGCCCAAGCCGAGATTCAGGCCATTGTGTTCCCGGTGCCCCGGAAGAATCAACGTTTAAAGCCAAAGCCTGCTCATCATGAAAATATGTTTTTATTCGGTAAGAACTGGCATTTATTCCCAAGACATACCGCCCCCCATTTAATAAATTCGCCGGAATATAAACTCGGCTGTGATATAAACCCGGTTTCCTGACATCATGTTTTTCGAATTTTTCAGGGTCATCTGTATCAAAGGAGGTGAAGACAAATTCACCATGTGAAGTGATCAGATAGATGCCCACTCGCAATCCTTTTATCGGTTTTTTCACAAAATACGCTACTTCAATAAAAAATGGTTCGGTAGACCTGACCGGTTCTAAAACGCACCCATTTGTATCTAAAATCCGTATGGATACAGGAGTAAAATGGCTTTTCTGATTTATCTCTTCTGGCTGCCAGATACGCTGGCCTTCCTGAGTGAGTCCACGCGAGAGGTAATAATCCACTGCTTCAGCCGTTGGTGCCCGTAGGAGAAGGTTCCCTTTATCAATAACCAATGTCTCTTTCGTCAGGCGCAGGATCGCAGACATGTTATGGCTGACAAACAGTACAGTTCGCCCTTGCTTTGCTACATCACTCATTTTCCCAAGGCACTTCCTCTGGAATTCCGCATCCCCCACAGCAAGCACTTCATCAACAACCAGTATTTCGGGTTCCAGGTGCGCAGCGACCGCGAAAGCCAATCGGAGATACATTCCGCTGGAATACCGCTTCACAGGTGTGTCAATAAACTTCTCTACTTCCGCAAACGATACGATCTCATTGAAATTGCTTTCAATTTCGTTTCTCCTCATCCCCAATATGGCGCCGTTTAAATAAATATTTTCTCTACCGGTTAATTCAGGGTGAAATCCTGTACCAACTTCTAATAGAGAACCAACACGACCATATAATTCCACCGATCCCTCTGTAGGTTCTGTAACCCGAGAAAGTACTTTTAATAAGGTGCTTTTTCCAGCACCATTCCTTCCGATAATACCGAGGACTTCACCTTTTTTAACTTGAAATGACACGTCCTTCAACGCCCAAATACAATCAGGGAGCACTTCTGTAATTTGTAGTTGTTGTTTTTTTAGAGTGAACCGTTCTGAGATAGTTTCGCGCAACGTACGGTAAGCGTTTATTGAACTACCAATGGTATATTTCTTTCCAAGATTGTTTACTTTAATTGCTATCTGTCTCATTATTCTTTTTGGCCCATGCCCTAAACCATATCGGCAAAAAGCCGCTCCATTCGCCTGAAATAGAACATACCGCTTATGAGTAAAACCACAGCGGTAATACTGGAAACAAGCGTCATAATTCCCGGGGGTTGGCCTGTACCCAGCAACGCCCATCGAAAACCCTCAACAACACCAGCCATTGGGTTCAAAGCGTAAATTACCTGCCATTCAGATGGGATCATGCTCGATGGGTAAGCAACCGGAGTAAGATGCATCCAAAATTGAGTCAAGAATGGAAGTACATAATTAATATCTCTGAAAAGAACATTTAAAGCAGAGAGCCACAATCCAACCCCTAGCGCTGTAACTAAAGCCAGTAGTAGAAAAAGAGGTAATACCAGCACATTAACAGTTGGGAATATATTGAAGAAAACCATCAATCCGAGCAAGACAACAAATGCGATCAAGAAATCAACTACGCCAGCCATCACCGATGACAACGGTAAGATCATTCGCGGAAAATATACTTTTGTGATCATATGGCTGTTTGCGACTAATGACCTACTCGCATCCTGAAGGGCTTTCGAAAATAATGTCCAGGGAATTAATGCTGTATAAGAGAAAATGGGATACGGAACACCATCAGATGGTACTTTCGCAAGAGTACCAAAGAAAATGCTAAAAACAACCATGGTTAGGAATGGCTGCAGAATTGCCCAGCTTACACCTAAAAATGTCTGTTTATAGCGAACCTTCAAATCCCGCCATATCATAAAGAAGATTAATTCGCGATATAACAACAGGTCCCGCAAATTCAATGCCGCCCATCCATGCGATGGTTTAATTATTGATTTTCTATCTTTATCTTTTTTGTCCATAATTTAGGAAATTTTTACTCGGTTCTCTCGAAACCACTTAATAGTTTGATCCATCCCTTCTTCAAAGGACATTTGTGCTTTAAAACCAAAGCGCTCAATAGCGCGCGAAGTATCTAATTTGCGGCGCGGTTGGCCGTTTGGTTTAGTTGTATCCCACACCAGTTCACCTTTAAAACCTGTTTTTCTTGCGATCACTTCTACTAAATCTTTGATGCTAATCTCAAATCCTGCTCCTAAATTCACGGGGTCGGAATCATTGTATTTTTCCGACGCGAGCAGAATTCCTTCTGCGGCATCTTCAACATATAAAAATTCCCGCGTGGGTGAGCCGTCTCCCCAAACAACTACTTCTTCTTCACCGGCTTCCTGGGCTTCAATGCATTTTCTAATAAGCGCCGGAATCACATGAGATGACTTCGGATTAAAATTATCTCCAGGACCATACATATTTACAGGTAAAAGGAATAATGCGTTAAATCCATACTGTTGGCGGTATGATTGTGCTTGAACCAGAAGCATTTTTTTTGCTAAGCCATAAGGCGCATTTGTTTCCTCAGGGTAGCCATCCCATAAATTCTCTTCTTTGAAAGGGACCGGCGTGAATTTTGGGTATGCACAGATTGTGCCTATCGCAACAAATTTTTCTACACCAGTTTCCCATGCCCTGTGCATTAATTGGACACCCATGATTAGATTGTTATAAAAGAATTCTGCCGGATGCTCTTTATTTGCCCCTATCCCGCCAACTTGCGCGGCTAAATGGATAATTAAATCTGCTTTAGCATCTGCCAGCATACGATTGATATCCTTCAACTCAACCAGGTTATAATCTTCAATTTGTGGAATAAAAACATCCGTTACCCCACGCTCATATAATTTACGCACAACCACTCTTCCCAGAAACCCCGCTCCTCCGGTGACACACACACGTTTCGATTGCCAGAAATTATCTCTGTTCATCTGAAATTATTTACCCTCTTCTTCTGTAAAAATTTTTAGCCCAATTACCTTCAATTTTGGGCAATGGCCATTAAAATCAATTGATAACCCATACTCCAAGCATGTAAGCTTTAATATTTCAGCAATTTCATCTTCCCCTTCTATTCGCACTTGATTCCATCCTTCTTTCTGTAAATCAACAATTGCTTTTTTCGACCGATTTCTAACAAGGCGGTACATCTCCATGGAAGATTGGATAAAATCTAGAAGTAATTTCGCTCTGAGAGAAATACCTTCCGGTGTGATGATATATCTTAATTTTTTTCTCTCTGCTCGCTTAACCTTAATATACCCTTTTTCAATCAGACGTTTTAGATGCCAATTGATCGTTCCCACAGCAACGCCCAGGCGCTCTGCTAAAGAAGCTTGAGTAGTATCCGGCTCTTTTTCGATAAGTTCCAATATCGTTAGATCAGCGTTTGAAGGTGTAAAATGCTTATCCATATGCCCAATATTCAATCGCTGAATTATAAACCCGACCCTATTATGGGTCAAGGGAGTGGTATTTTTCGTGTGAATCACCAGTAATAATGTCACCATAAATTCACCAGTAATAATGTCACCA
>CAZBCD010000042.1:0-12888 GCA_964490205.1 uncultured Pelolinea sp.
GGGGTGACATTTTCATTGGTGGATTAGGGTGACATATTCACTGGTGAATGACACCATAAATAATTTGACTTAAATTCCAAATAGGCTTGCAATCCTTTGCGCTCGGCTTAGTTCAAGCTGAGATTATGTGGCGGCTTTACGCCACATCAATCCTTAATACATTATACGAATTAGAAAAAGCGGGTTTAAGATGGCGTACAAAGAATGAATTTGAAGGCGGAACGATTGATTCAGACCATGATTTTGTAAGGGTGACTGGTTCTTACAACAGTTGGATGGAAGATGCTGGGGTAAAAAGACGGAAAGTAATTCAGTACACGATTGATGAATTCAGGAAATTGCAAATTCAGGATATTATCGCAAGATCAGAAGTGACCAATTGACTTCGAATCGACAGGTTTTTTGGGGTTGATACGTATTAAATTCCGACGACATTATTAGGATTTCCTACTTGAATTTTTGATTCCGCTTCGGTATAATATCCTGTAAATCTGGATATACGGATAGGCGGATAAACGGATATAAGGATATCTTAATGGTTGACAAAAAACTAGAAATCGAAATTGCGATGCTTCACAAACAGATTTGCCATGCTCTTGCTGATCCTACTCGAATTCTGATTTTGTATCATTTAGCCGAAAAACCGCGATTTGTAAATGAACTTGTTGAGACCTTGAAAATCCCCCAATCTACCATATCCAGGCATTTAGGAATTCTAAGAGGAAAAAATTTGGTGGATACCGAGCGAGATGGTTCAGCCATTCGGTATAACCTGACAGACCACCGGATCATAGAAGCGCTCGATGTTATGCGTGCAATTTTGGCCACACAGCTTGCGAACAGCATTGAGATCGCGCAAACATTAATCGAATAAAAAGGAAAGCCTAATCCTAAGAAATGCAATCTAACTTCACGGAGCGTTATTTATCAGAAACAAATCCATAAGAAATTAAATCAAATTTCTCAGCCAGATATATATAACTAATAAGGAGAGTTTATGAAGATTGGTGTAATGATTTTAGAAGGTCCTTACCAGCATCAGGCAGTGGATTCTGCGTACCTTTTTATTCAAGCCGCAGTTGCCCGGGGGCATGAAATTGTTGGCATTTTCCTGTATACCGATGGTGTGAATAATATCAACAAGTTCATTAACCCTCCTGGAGAGCGAAATATCAGCAAACGCCTGAATGAATTAGGTGAATCAGGGATTGATATTGTTGCCTGTACCGCCTGTTCAAAATTCCGGGGTTTGCGGCCCGACTTGAAGGTAGAGCATGTCCGCCAATCTGGATTAGGTTCACTGGCGGATTTTTTACGCGCTGCAGACCGATTTGTGGCTTTTGGAGATTGAAAGAGGAGAAAATGGAAAAAGTTGTAGTGATACTGAGAAAAGCCCCATATGGAAGCGTGTACACGGCGGAAGCATTCCGAACGATTATGGGGATAGCTGTATTTGAGATGGATATCTGTGTTGTTTTTGTCGATGATGGCGTGTATTCATTGATAAAGGACCAAAATCCAGAAAAACTTGATATGAAACCCCTGGGGGATGGTTTCCCAATGCTTAAAGAATTCAATGTGAATCGATTTGTGGTCCATGATGAATCATTATCAGAAAGAGGATTGACAGCTGACGATCTGGTCTTAGAAGTGGAAATGGCTAATAGTTCACAGATTTCAGAAATCATAAAAGATTACGGCAGAATTTTGCCTTTTTAGAGAGGAAACGAAATGCTATTTACTGTAAACAACTCTTCAATAACTTCAGATTCATTGGATTCTCTGCTGCGGATCGCACCTTCCGGTGCACCTATTTTATTATACGAGGATGGCGTATTCTCAGCTATGGAAGGCACTCGTGACTCTAAGAAAGTAAAAAACGCTTTGGAAGATCATCCTATTTACGCGCTTGATGCTGATGTGGAAGCGCGGGGTTTGAAGAGATTAATTAAAGGGATCAAGATGATCAGCTATGATGGATTTGTTGAATTGGTTGAAGAGAATGATGTTGTTCCCTGGTTATAAATCCAAATACAGATAAGAAGGAGAAAATAATGGAATACAAGAGTGATATGGTTCAAGATTCGATCGGGCAGCTTTGCCCAATGCCCATCGCGCATCTCGCAAAGAATGTGCGAACTATGGATGTCGGCCAGATCCTGGAAATTCATGCGGATGATGAGGGAGCGCATGCCGACATCCCCTCATGGTGCAAACAGACCAATAATGAATTTCTAGGTGAAGAAGATGCGGGAGAATTCTTCAAATATTTCATAAAGAAAATCAATTAATAAGGAGAGATAGAAATGGCAACAAAGAAGAAAGCAACGATTGTCCTCTTCAGCGGGGATTTTGACAAAGTGTTCGCAGCTTTTACCATTGCGATATCCACCCTGGCGGCGGGGATGGATACAACTTTATTTGTCACATTTTGGGGATTGAAGGCCATCCAAAAAGGGAACCTGACAGGCCAAGGACTTTTCGGAAGAATGGTAGGTTTGATGAACAGGGGCGGACTGGACGTCATTGGCCCATCAAAATTCAACTTTGGCGGCATTGGACGCTGGATGTTCAAGCAGATGATGAGAAATAAAAAAGTGACCATGCTCCCTGAGATGAGGCAAACAATGCTGGACCTGGGAGTTCATTTTCTTGCGTGTAAGACAAGCATGGATGTGATGGAGATCAGGCGTGAAGATTTAATTGATGAGGTTGAGGGAGTGGTGGGTGCTGCGACAATGGTGGAAAATGCAGCCAACTCAGATGTTCACTTCTTCATTTAAGGATACTCTTCTTTTATTGATTTTTGATTGCTTTGAAATGCTAAACAACTGAATACGGAGGTTTGATGAGTCAGGATCCTGTTCATGTGATCGATGGAAGTTCAATCAACCTGGATCTGGGGGGTGAAAAAGGTTTTGACATGAAAAAATTAGGCACGTGCGTGCAGTGCGGTACCTGCAGTTCATCCTGCCCGACCTATTTCGCGATGGATACACCACCCCGTAAGCTCTGGCGGATGGTTTCGCTCGGAATGAAAGAAGAGATCAGCAAGTTGAGCGCTTTTTGGCTTTGCACTGCCTGTAATTCCTGCACTGTGCGCTGCCCGAGGGGAATAGAAGTAGGAGAGAGCATGCGGCAGGTTCGGGAATGGGTGATCAGGGATAATCTGCAGGAAACACCGGAAGCCCTTGATCGATTGAAGGAAATGGTCATCAAATCCCACAACATGATGGGAGATGACAACGAAACGCGATTGATCTGGAGTTCAAACCTCCCGGGAGGAATTGGCGAGATCAAGAAGAAGGCAGAGGTTGTGTGGTTCGTGGGCTGTGTGGCTTCTTTTTTCCCTATGGCTTATAAGATTCCACAATCGATGGTCCAGATCCTGGGACGCAGCGGGATTGATTTTACGGTCATGGGCGGCATGGAATGGTGCTGCGGATTTCCTCTATATACAGGCGGGATGAGCGACCACATCCATGACCTGGCGGTGCATAACCTTGAAAGCGTGCTTGCGACGGGCGCGAAAACGCTCGTTTCTACCTGCGCTTCTTGTTTCCATACCTGGAAACATATCTATCCCGAGATGTTATCTGATTTCCCGGAGGACCTTGAAGTACTGCATGCCACTGAATATCTTGCGAGGTTAGTGGACCAGGAGCGGATCAAACTGGGTTCCATTGAGCGAGTGATCACCTATCACGATCCATGCGACCTGGGAAAGCGGAACGGAATTGTGGATGAACCGCGTTTTGTGTTGAACAGCATTCCGGGGATCGAACTCCGTGAAATGGCGAATTACAAGCAGAACTCTCTTTGCTGCGGAGGCGGCGGCAATGTGGAAGCGTTCTCCCCTGAAGCAGTAACACAGGCTTCCAAGAACCGTTTGGATCAAGCCGTGGATACAGGCGCGGAATATATCGTTTCCGCATGCCAGCAATGTATGCGAACGTTCTTCAACGGCGCGAGAAAGAACAAGATCCGAATACGCGCGATAGATCTTACCCAGCTTGTTCTGGAATCAATTGAAATTGGAATGGCTGATAGCAAATGAAATTTCTTTTAGTTCGATGGGCATTGAGGAAAAGATGAATCAAGATAAACCAAGGATCGGTGTGAATGTTTGTATGTGCGGCTCTAACATCGCAGGAACAGTTGATGTTCCCGCCGTCGTTGAAGCAGCCGAAAACCTGAAAAACGTTGTTGTTACGCGCTATAACAAATATACATGCTCGGGACCAGGACAACTTGGGATCCAGGAAGATATCCAACAACACAATCTCAACCGGATCGTTGTGTCCGCCTGTTCGCCCCGAATGCATGAGAGAACTTGGCGGGCTATGGCAGCCGACGCCGGCCTCAATCCGTATCTTATTGAGGTGGCAAACCTGAGAGAACATTGTTCCTGGATCCACCCCGAAGAAGAACTGACAACCCGGAAAGCAATCGATCTTGTCACCGCTGCTGTTGAACGGGTAGCCCTGCATGAACCGCTCTTCCCACAGCGCATTCCTGTAACCAAGGCGGCTATGGTTGTGGGCGGCGGAATCGCGGGCATCCAGGCATCACTTGACCTGGCCAATGCCGGGATCCCAGTGTATCTTGTAGAGCGTGAACCTTCCATCGGCGGGCATATGGCCCAGCTGGACAAGACCTTTCCTACTTTAGATTGCTCCGCATGCATCCTTACATCAAAAATGGTGGATGTGGGAAGCCATAAGAACATCACACTTCTGAGCAACAGCGAAGTGGAGAAAGTAGATGGATTCATTGGAAATTTCAATGTGACCGTGCGCAGGAAAGCACGCTTTGTTGACATAGAGACCTGCACCGCGTGCAATGATTGTGTTGAAGTTTGCCCGGTGAGAGTGCCAAGTGAATTTGAAAGCGGAATGGCAGAACGAACGGCAATTTTCCGGCCGTTTGCACAGGCAATTCCCAATGCGTTTGCGATCGAAAAACGCGGAAATGCCCCATGCAAAACTGCCTGCCCGGCAGGAATACACGTGCAGGGTTATGTAGCCTTAATCGCAGAGGGAAGATTCCGTGAAGCGTATGACCTGATCCAGGAGAGGATGCCGTTCCCCGGCATCTGCGGCCGTGTGTGTCATCATCCCTGTGAAACGGACTGTAAGCGGGCAGAAAAAGATTCGCCTGTTGCGATCGAATATCTGAAGCGTTTTGCCGCGGATTGGGTGGCAGCCCATCCGGATGAGGGAATCAAGGATGCTGAAGAAGTACCTGTAGCGAGATATTCCCTGATGGGAAAGAAGGTTGCTATCATTGGCTCTGGTCCTGTTGGGCTGACCGTCGCCCGGGAGCTGGCAGATGAAGCCGCTGAATGCGAGATCTATGAAGCGCTGCCTGTAGCCGGCGGAATGATGAATATCGGCATTCCCAGCCACCGGCTGCCTAAACCTATTCTTGATAAGGAAATCAATGATATCGTCTCGCGACCGAATGTGAAATTACATTTGAACACGCCGGTTCGTCTTAACGGGAAAAAAAGCAAAACGAAATTATCCATTGCAGATCTGCGTGACAAGTACGACGCGGTTTTTCTTGGGGTAGGTGCGCATAGAAATCTTCAAATGCGCATACCCGGAGAAGACCTGAAAGGTGTGTATTACGGCGCAGATTTCTTACGGAAGGTAAATTTAAAACATCTGGGTGTAAAAGGGTTAAGGATCCCCAAGGTTGGGAAGCGTGTTGCCGTAATCGGCGGTGGGAACGTAGCTATTGATTCCGCAATGACTGCTATGCGAGCCGGGGGAGAAGAAGTGTTCATCGTTTACCGCAGGTCGCGCGCAGAAATGCCCGCGTATGATTGGGAGATCGAAGAGGCGGCTGAGGAAGGCGTTCAATTCCTCTTCCTGACCAATCCAATCGAGGTAAAAGGAAAAGATGGAAAAGCGACCTCCATCACTTTGCAGCGAATGCGCCTCGGCGATCCAGATGAAAGCGGCAGGCGCCGCCCGGAACCAATTAAAGGAGACACATTTTCTCTGCCAATTGATTCCATGATCATTGCGATCGGGCAAAAACTTGCGGATATTGATCCGGAGATCGAGAAAAACGATTGGGGATGGATAGCGGCAAATGAAATTTCACTGCAGACGAATTTACCCGGTGTTTTTGTTGGGGGAGACGCCCAAACAGGTCCGCGATCGATCGTTGAGGTTGTGGGCGCGGGGCACGAGGCGGCCGAATCAATCAAACGATATTTGCTTGGCGAAGATCTTCTTGAAGGGCGCAAACTCAATCAAACGGATCCCGAACAGAAATTTTATGATCCAAAGGATTGGTCCAAGGTCACCCGCCATGAGATACCGCAGCGAGATCCTGAATCCCGCATTGATTTTGAGGAAATCTATCTGGGTTATACAGAAGAACAAGCTGTTGCAGAAGCAAAACGATGCTTAGCGTGCGGAGTATGTTCGGAATGTATGGCTTGCGTGGATGTATGTGGTGCTGGATCAATTAACCATAATGCGGTTGATGAATTGGAACAGATCGATGTTGGTTCGATCATCGTTGCCACCGGATATGACGTGTGGAATCCTTCCCCGATGCTTGAATTTGGATACGGCGTCCACCCGGAAGTCTATACAGGTATGGAAATTGAACGGCTATCGAACGCGTCGGGACCCACTGAAGGGGAGATCGTGATGAGAAACGGCGAACAACCGAAGCGCGTGGCTATTTTGCACTGCATTGGCAGCCGCGATGAACATCACCAACCATATTGTTCCAGGATCTGCTGTATGTACTCTTTGAAATTGGCCCATCTGGTCCGCGAGAAGACCGACGCTGAGGTTTTTGAATTTTACATGGATATCCGTTCATTCGGAAAAGGATACGAAGAGTTCTATGAGCGCGTTCAGCATGAGGGTATCGTGTTCGTTCGCGGCCGTGGAGCCCAGGTTCTTCCCAAAGGAGATAAGCTGGTTGTCCGGGCGGAAGATACTGACCTCGGCAAACCTGTGAATTTGCCTGTGGATATGGTTATCCTTGCAACCGGAATGGTCCCATCAAAGGGCGCGGAGAAACTATCGCACACGCTTCATGTGACGCGCGATGTGAATGGATTCTTCCTGGAAGCCCATCCCAAACTGCGGCCTGTTGACAGCAACACGGACGGTATCTTCCTGGCAGGAGCATGCCAGGCACCGCGTGATATTCCGGATACCGTTACACATGCAAGTGCGGCTGCTTCCCAGGCACTGGGATTATTAAGCAAGGAATATGTGGAAGTGGTACCCACAATCGCCGAGGTGAATGAACTGGATTGCGTTGGATGTAATTTATGTGTGGAGGTGTGCCCTTACGGGGCACCGAGTTTGGTCATGAAACGCGGCAGGCTCGTATCTGAAATAAATGAAGCGTTATGCAAAGGATGCGGATTATGTGTTGCCGGGTGCCGCGGAAAGGCGATCACATTGCGCGGATTCAACGATACCCAATTATTAACCCAATTGGAAACACTGCTTCAATTTTCAATGTCTTGAGAATGTTCAAGGTCTTGATATGGAAAGCTGAGGAAACGGTCGGATGACAGAAAAATTTGAACCAAAAATCGTAAGTTTTTTATGTAATTGGTGCAGTTACGCGGGGGCAGACCTTGCTGGCACAAGCCGCATAGAATATCCTCACAATATTCGCATTATTCGGGTTCCTTGCTCTGGAAGAGTGGACCCGCTTTTTGTTGTAAAAGCGTTTCTCGACGGAGCTGACGGCGTGATGGTTCTGGGGTGCCACCCTGGTGATTGCCATTATCAGCAGGGCAATTATTACGCGCAAAGAAGGTATGCGATCATGCATAAATTGCTCGATTTCACAGGAGTTGAATATGAGAGGTTATTTGTGGATTGGGTTTCGGCTTCTGAAGGGAAGAAGTTTGCGGGTGTGGTAACCACATTTACTAAAAAAATCAGAGAACTAGGACCGCTGGTGGTTGATAAAGATGTGGTGCAGCTAGAATCAGAACTTCAAGAGGTGGCAGCATGATAAAAATGGAAGAACAAATCCGAACTGCCGCGAGACAATACCTGGAAGATTCCAAGATATCTGCTGTGATTGGCTATGAAAGAACTGCTCAAGGAAAGGTGCGCCCAGCCATTATCAGCAGCAGCGAGGAGGCTGACAGATTGATCTGGGATGAGAAATGTAATTTAAATCTGGTCAATTACCTGCATCAGCGCAAACAGCCACCTGGCAAGGATCAGCCTCTCCCCAAAACAGCGGTTGTTGTTCGTCCCTGTGATGTCCGAGCAGTCAATTTGTTGATCTCTGAAGAGCAAATTAAAAGGGAAAATATTAAACTGATTGGGATAGAATGCGCTGGAACGCAGATCAACGGAAAGCCGCGAATCACCTGCAGCTTCTGCCAGGAGCGCACGCCTGTTGTCTACGATGTACTGATCGAATCTGATGTACCGATCGAGGTCCCAACCGAAGAAGACAGCTACGCAGACATTCAGGAAATGGAAAATTGGGAGCCCGAAGAGCGTCTGGCGTACTGGACCGAGGAATTTGACCGGTGCATACGCTGCTACGCCTGCCGCCAGGCATGCCCCGGATGCTACTGCTTTGAATGTGTGTCTGAACAGGTTGACCCGCATTGGACATCTATCGCCATGGATGTCCCGGAAAAAATGTTCTTTCACGTGATGCGCGCGTACCATCTTGCAGGGCGCTGCGTAGTTTGCGGTGCCTGTGAGGCGGCCTGCCCGATGAACATCCCCTTGAGTAAATTAAATCGAAAAGTCGCTAAGGATATCTTAGATCTGTTCAACTATAAGACCGGTGATGATCCAGAAAACGCGCCGCTTCTTGCCTGTTTCGATCCGAATGAGCGGCTGCGAACCTGATCTGTCAAGAAATAGAGGATAAATAAAGGGAAATCAAAATGAAATTTATAAAAAGAGAAGCCCGTGACAATTGGATCGCAGACCTGTCATCCAAAGCCAGAGTAGTCGCGCCAGTTGACAAGAAAGGAAAACTTGTTTATCAGCAGATAACCGCTGCTGATGAAGCTGAATGGGATTTCGAGCGAACAAGTTTACCGGCAAAGACCTGGTATTTTCCCATGACAGAACCGATCTTGTTTATTGAACAGGGGAAAGAGATCAAGTTAAAAGAGGCGCCTGTTCCAAAACCAGTCGTCATGTTCGGAGTAAGGCCTTGCGATGCACGCAGCGGACAAATCCTGGATGCGCTTTTCTTAGGAAAACCTCCTATTGACAGGCAGTATGCTAATCACCGCCAGACGCTTACAATGGTCGGATTATCCTGCCCTAAGATGTGGGACACTTGTTTCTGCACAGCCGTGGGTGGAGCGCCAAACAGCCAGGACGGTTTGGATATTCTGATGACTGAGGTCGAAAGTGGTTATGCGGTTGAGATTATCACCGAAAAGGGAGAACAGGCTTTTTCCGGGGTATCATACGAAGAAAGGGATATCGCTTTACCAGAACCTGAGACTCACGAAGATCTTCCGGCTGTGCGAAATAGCGATGAGTGGGGAGCAGCGTTCAATGACCTGTTTTGGAAAAAACTCAGTGAGGCCTGCATAAGCTGCCGTGCCTGCGCGTTTGTCTGCCCTACCTGCCGCTGTTATGATGTTCGGGATGAACTGGTAGCTATCAAACCAGGCGTGAAACATTATGAACGCTTGCGCGCCTGGGACACTTGCACCATGTCCGGATACCGGAGAATCGCAGGCGGGCATAATCCGCGTGAAACGACGGAAAAGCGATTGCGCAATAGGTTTTATTGCAAATTTATGTACTATCCAGAAGATTTTGGGCCGTTAGCATGTATCGGATGTGGACGCTGTATTGATGTTTGCCCGGTTGGAATCAACATCCTGGAAGTAATTGAGCAGGTTGATAAGCTGCTTGAAGCCGAAAAGATGAAAGCATAGGAAAGGATAATCGATGCCTACAGGATCAGTAAAAACATACACCACACTCACTTCTGAAGATCTGGATTTTATTCTCCCCAATCTAGCAACCATAACTGAAATGCATGATCTGGCGGATGATATCAAATTGGTCAAGGCTCAACTTGACGAACCAAAGACGCGGGAAAAGTTCATCTTTGAGCCGGGTCAATTTGCTGAAATTTCTGTTTTTGGCGTGGGTGAATCTCCATTCGGTCTTGCATCTAGCTTTAAGAAGGGTAAAGCGCTTGAATTTGCGGTTAATCGTATTGGGACGGTCACGGATGCTTTATTCAGATTGGATATTGGCGACCAGGTTGGTATCCGCGGTCCGCTGGGAAATGGATTTCCAATGGATGAATACAAGGGAAAGGGTATTGTAGTATTGGGAGGTGGTATCGGCGGGGCTCCATTGCGCCCGATCATCCAGACTATCTTTGATAACCGAGGTGATTTTGGGAAAGTGACCATCCTCTGGGCTGCGAGGAATCCCGGCTTGCTTGTGTTCACTGAAGAATATGATGAATGGCGCGCACAACCTGATGTTGACATGTATATCACTGTGGATAAAGCGCCCGAAGGATGGGAACATGATGAAGGATTGATCACCACCCTTCTGGAGAAGATCAATCCATCTCCAAAAAATGCGGTGACCGTTACATGCGGCCCACCGATCATGATCAAATTCGCGATGATCACCATGGAAAAGCTTGGATTTTCACCAGAACAGAATTGGGTCACTTTAGAAGCCAAGATGAAGTGCGGAATAGGGAAATGCGGGCGCTGCAATCTTGGAGAAAAATTCATTTGCATTGATGGGCCGGTATTCTGTTTTTCGGAAGTAAAGGATTTTCTGGAGAGTTTTGTATAAAATATAGGAAAGATTATTATTAATATCCCAGGAGGAAAACTTTAATGGCAACTATTGAAAATTTTGAATTTCCGGATGATCTGTATTATACAGATGAACATGTTTGGGCGAAAGTGGAAGGGAAAACCGTAACTATTGGATTATCCCAATTCGGGCAGGATGTGGCTGGCGATATTCTATATGTCGAAGCGCCTGCTGTAGGGCGGGAAATTGAACAAAAAGAAGCGTTCATGTCAATGGAATCGGGGAAATGGGTGGGCAGAGTGAAATCACCTGTCAAAGGAAAGATCCTTGAATCAAATTCTGAACTTGAGTGGGAAAGCGACCTTGTCAATAGTGATCCCTATGGTGCAGGGTGGCTGACGAAGCTGGAAGCTGCAGACCTTAAAGAATTAGATTCGCTTTTCCGTGCGAACACAGAAGAATTTGCCGCATTCATTTCCGAAGAAAAGAAGAAATATAATAAATAATATTTCTCTATCCAGCAATATACCTTGTTTTGTCTGGAAAAGTTCTTAGAAGATTGCATTTCCACATTTCTAATTAATATTAAGGAGTTTTTATGAAGCTTTTTCACTTACGCCATGTTGATTGGATTGATTCACAGCTGATTTACCACGCACAGCCGCGAGTCGATGTTGAGGGGATAAATATTCTCGCACCCAGTTCACCTTATGTTTGTATCGGGTATCATCAAAACCTAGAGCAAGAAGTTGACCTGGATTACTGCAAAAAAAATGAGATCCCAGTATTTCGACGGGAGGTTGGCGGGGGGGCAGTATATCTGGATGGGAATCAGATTTTCTATCAAATCGTTCTTCATAAAGATCATCCGCTGGCAAGCGGCGATAAAACCGATTTTTATCAACGTATGCTCCAACCTGTCGCGGATACTTATCAGGAGTTAGGCATTCCCGCAAAATACCGTCCGGTCAATGATGTGATAACGGTTGAAGGGCGAAAGATTGCCGGAACTGGCGCTGCTGAGATTGGAGACTACATAATCCTGGTCGGCAACCTCATTGCTGATTTTGATTATCGAACTATGACAAGAGTCCTCCGCGTACCGGATGAAAAATACCGGGATAAAGTTTTTAAAAGCATGACCGAGAACCTAACCACAATTAAACGCGAGATTGGACACATCCCCACCTGGGATGAAATGGCAGCGCCGCTGATCCGCCATTTTGAGCAGGTCTTGGGTAAACTGGAACCTTCTGAACTTCCACAAAAAGTTTTTCAACAAATGGAAATTCTCAAACTAGAATTCGAAAGTGACGAATGGCTTTTCATGAAAAGAAAAGCCAGGGATGAACGGAAAATAAAAATTGCTACGGATGTTAACATCATTCAGCATATCCACAAAGCGCCGGGCGGCCTATTGAAGGCGGTATTCGAGTTAAAGGAAAATAATATCTCAAATCTTTCACTCTCTGGAGATTTCTTCTGCTATCCGCGAAAAGCAATAGGCGATCTAGAATCTACGCTTGACGGCGCCGATTTATCTGAAATTAGTGATCTGGTTGACAATTTCTATACAAAAACAGAAGTCGAAATGCCAGGTGTAACCCCTGCTGATTGGGTTAGGGTGTTGAACGGCTGATGGCAGAAAAGAATGTAATTGTTGTTGAATACAAGGATGGATTTGCGAATGTTATCATCGGCAACCGCAAGATCGCGGTTGCACGGCGGGACGCAGACACACGTGACAATCTTTGCCCGGTTGAATTGATATCAGCCGCTCTTGGGAGTTGAATAACCCTCACGGTCTCTGCGGTCGCAGAGCATAAAGAAATTTCATTAGCAGAAATCGAGGTCCAGATCAAACGCGAAACAGCTTCCGATGGTACTGGGGCAACTCTTTTTCACATTGAAATAAAATTATGCGGGGATCTGACTAAACGTGAAAGGATCTTGCTTTTTAACTCAGCACGGAATTGCGAAGTAAACAAGCTCCTGTCAGGAGATGTGGGTTTTGAATATAAATTGTTTGGGGGTTAGATAATGTTGGATAAATTATTAACGTACGAATTAATATCTTGTAAATCAACTTCATATACGGTAATTTGTA
>CAZBCD010000043.1:0-12622 GCA_964490205.1 uncultured Pelolinea sp.
AGGAGACCACACTATTTACATTGCTAAGTGGTACTAAAAATGGGGTGCACCTCATGATTTTATCGAAATATCATTATATTGTGCGTAACAATTACCGATTTCTTGTGTCATTGTTATATCTAATTGGATTTACTTGATAGTTTTATTGAAACTAGTATATACACATCAGGGATTTTTCTAGTATAATATTAATAGAGTATATCGGGAGATGAAAGCGTGGAAATAGCCATAGATATCATTCGATCTTATACACTCTCAATTTTTTGGATTCTTCCAAAGAATATTGTGCTGTACACCCACCCCTTGCTCAAAGAGCAGGGTGTTTTATATTCCCGCCCGACAGTTATTATTCCTTCATAATTTTTTATGCAAATTTATCAATAAGGAGGTGCCCCGGAAAACAACAATCAAATATCTTTTTGCCGCAGAAAAATTTTATTCAAATTAATCAAGTAAAGGAGTATATCTTATGTCAGCAAAAAAGAAAAATTGGGCGGATGGCATGACCGATTTTATGGAGAAATTGGCGCCAGTTTTTGACCAGCCAATTCTTGCCTCCATCCGGGATGGTTTTGTTGCCCTGATGCCCCTCATCATTGTAGGTTCGATCGTATTGGTAGTCCTGCAGTTCCCGCTTTGCTTCCGGGATGAAGCAGCGTGCTACTTTGAGAGCGTCCTTCCGGAAAATATCGCCGGTTCACTATGGTACGTTTTCGGCGTCACCTTCGAGCTGCTGGCACTGTATGTTGTTATTTCAGTGTCCTATTCATTAGCCCGCCGCCGCGGCCTGGATCCCCTCATGCCGGTATTCTTCTCGTTCATGTCTTACATCCTCGTCGCCACCCCGGATTTAGTATGGGGTGAAGGAGGTGTTTTCCTGAATAACCAGGGTTTATTCACAGCGATCGTCATCTCTGTTATTTCTGTTGAAGTATTCAACTTCTTCATGAAACGCGAATTGGTCATCAAGATGCCCGATGGCGTTCCCCCGGCGATCACCTCGGCGTTTGCGGCCCTTATCCCCGGCGCCGTACTGGCATTTGGCTGGTGGGCAATCCGCTTCGTCCTCGGCTTCGACCTCGCAGCAGGCCTCTTCAAGGTGCTCGGCGCCGTAGTTCCTGCGGCATCCACCTATGCGGCCGCCGCGATCGCGGAAACTTTCCACGCCTTCCTGTGGACAATGGGTATCCACGGCGACCTCACCATCGGTATCGCACTGGAGCCAGTTTGGGCGGCTAACCTGGCCGCCAACGCGCAGGCAGTGGCTGATGGCTTGAAACCCACCGCCATTTATACGAGTATTTTCCGCTCGTTCGTTGTTCCCGGCGGCTCCGGCGCAACCCTGCCCCTGGCCATCTACTTCACCCGCTCCAAGTCTGAGCGGCTGCGCAGAGTTGGCTGGCTGGGTATCCCGCCCGGGATCTTCAACATCAACGAACCAATCACCTTCGGTGCCCCGGTTATCTTCAACCCTGTCTTGGCCATTCCGTTCATCGTTATCACCTTCATAAACACAACGGTCGCGTATCTGGCCACAGCGGCTGGGCTCGTTGGGGCCACCTATATTGCAGCCCCATGGACGCTGCCCTCACCGATCTTGATGTTCTTGGCAACTGGCTATGACTGGAAAGCGATCGTCCTCGCCATCCTGGTCGAATTTGTCATTCCAGGCATCATCTGGTTCCCCGCTTTCAAAGCATGGGAGAAACAGGTCCTGGAAAAAGAAGAGAAAGCCGTCAAGAAATAAACGCGCTTTTTCACTGTTAGTTCGGGGGATGTGGACTATCCACATCCCCCTTTGTTATAGGTGGACAGCATGAAATTAACATTTATTGGCGCCGGGGGTGTCCGCACCCCATTAGTAGTACAGAGCATCCTGAATTTCCAGGACCGCATCCCGCTTGATACCGTCTGCATGATGGATATCGATCCCGACCGGCTTGATCTGATCCGTATGGCCAACAGATCCCAGCTTGAGCAGGTCAAGAAGTTTATAATCAATTGGACAACAGACACCCGGGAAGCGATCAGTGGCGCGGATTTTATTGTGACGACATTTCGGGAGGGCTCGCTTGAATCACGCGTGATTGATGAGCAGGTACCGCTTAAATACGGTGTGTTGGGGCAGGAAACTACTGGCCCGGGCGGCTTCGCTATGGCGCTGCGCACCATTCCGGCCATATTGAAATATGTCAAATTGATCGAGGAACTGGCTCCGGATGCCTGGCTGTTGAACTTTACCAATCCCGCTGGCATCATCACCGAGACGATCACTCGTGTTGCAGGTTTTACCCGTTCGGTCGGCATTTGCGACAACCCGCCGGCCATGGTTCGGGCTGCTGCTGCTTTGCTGAGCGCGAACGCTGATGATTTCTTCCCGGAGTACTACGGTATCAACCATCTCGGTTGGATGCGCGCGCTTTATCTGGATGGGGTAGATATGGTTCCCGAGATTATCCCGATCATCAAAGAGACCGGCGCGATGCTGGAGCATTTCCCCTTTAATATTGAAGCAGTTGAAAAACTGGGGCGCATCCCCAATGAATATAACTATTTCTACAGTGAGCCCAGAAAAGCAGTTGAAAATTTACTGAAAGCGGGAAAGAGTCGCGCCCAGCAAATTCTGCCGTTCGTCCAGGAATTGTATACCAGCCTGCGTCGCATCCGTGACGAAGGTCAGGATTCGCAAAAAATCCAGTCAGCCTATCTGCATTATCTGGCACAGCGGGACGGTACTTATATGACACTGGAAACCGGCAGCCAGACACACCACCTGGTAGAGCAGGATGATGATGTGGAAAAAGCCCTGGACCAATCTGCCGAGGGTTATTCTGCTGTTGCCCTGGCGGTGATCGAAGCATTGTCCACCAATCCAAAAGTAATGATACTTAACGTGCCCAACCGCAGCGCGCTGACCGGTATGGCATCTGATGATGTGGTTGAAACAACATGTATGGTCTGCAATGGCGTTGTGCGCCCCTTCGCCATGGGTGAAATCCCTGGGGAAGATCTTGGTCTGCTCCAATCGGTGAAAGCGTATGAACGCCTGACGATTGAAGCGGCGGTTGAAAATTCATATGAAAAAGCGTTGGAGGCCCTGTGGCTGCATCCGCTGGTTCCCGGTTATGATATCGCTAAGGCCATCCTGGATGATTATCTCGCACAGCATGGTGATTATTTCCCAAAACTGAAGTGATATACTATCAAAAGTAAGACTGTTCTGATAGTCTCTACTCATAAAATATTGGAGAAAATATGGCAGAAAAGAAAAAAGTAAGCGTCTTGATGGTGTGCGCAATCGGCATGTCCTCCAGCCTGATTGAACAAAAAACATCGAAAGTTGCTGAGGATGCCGGAGTTCCTTTTGAGATTCAAGCAGTTGACGTACCTGAGGTCGGCCGGTGGGACTTTGCGGAAAACCCTGTGGATGTAGTACTTATCGCTCCCCAGGCGCGCTTCAAGATACGCAGCGTCAAGCAGGCCGCCGAACCGCACGGCATTATTGTGGAAAATATTGACACGATTGCCTACGGCATGATGGACGGAGAGAAGATTTTCGAACAGATCATGACCGCCATCAAAGAACAAAAATCTAATAAATAATCAAACACAATAAACCTTATTAAATAAAGGAGTAATTATGCTTCTACGCGCGTTGCTGGTGATTACCAGCGGATTCATTTTCATCTTTTCACCCGGCTTGCCGATGAGTTTGATCAGCCGCTACAGCCCGGAATACAACCGTGATCTCGTTTATTGGGGCATCGGGGTCTGGCTGGTATCTCTGATTTCCAGCTTGTTTGTGCAGAGTCTCATCCGCCAGATCTTATTTCAGGGTCAGTCGGTTGCCGGCTTCACCGGGCAGCCGTTGGATTACAGTATTACCCTGATCAACGCGCTCATTTCTGCGCTCTTCCTGGGGTTAGGAATGCTCCTCGTTCTTAAGTATAAGAAAAAAAAGAATCCTGAAGAAGATACGTCCATTAATGGCTTAGCGATGGGGTTTGGCGTTGGGTTGGTTGCCCAGGTCTTCACCGGAATTAATCTGGTTGGTGCTGGCTTCCGGATTTTGTTTGGGGACACTGAGTCAGTTGAGATCCTTTCAGCGATTGCCAACAACAGTATAGTGATGGTCATGGTCAGTTTGGCAGCGATTATCTTTTTCCGGATCGCTCTGCTCACGGTCAGCGCGGTGCAGGGTTTACTCACAGCTCGATCGATCGAAGGGGGCAAAGGGCAGTTCTGGGTTGGAATCCTTATTAATACCGCATTCATTTGGATCATCCTTGCCATCCATTTGCTGATGAGTGAACAGATTCCCGGTCAGGTCTCTGTCGGGATAACTCCCACAGCCGTTTCCATCGTTACGATCATATATTATTTGCTGTCTTTTGGGATAGCATACGGATGGTTATCCAACCAATTAAAGGCACGCAAGCAATGATCCTCAGGAGGAATAATGGCAGCTAAAAAAACCACGCTGTATAACGCGGGTAAGGATGAGCGCCCCATGGTCAAAATCCCTGCCGGCGAGTTCTTATATGGAGAAGATCAGGATAAGGTAGAAACAAAGGAATTCTTCATCGACCAGCACCACGTTACCAACGCTGAATATAAAAAGTTCGTTGATGCTGCCGAGCACAATCAGCCTCAGCATTGGCGTAAAGGCACTTACCCGGAGGGCAAGGAAAATCATCCTGTTGTAGAAGTGAACTGGTTCAGCGCAGTTGCCTATGCGGAGTGGGCTGGCAAACGCCTCCCCACCAACGAGGAATGGGAAAAAGCTGCCCGCGGAACCGATGGCCGTACCTGGCCGTGGGGAAACGAATTCGATATTGATAAATGCAATGCTTTTTCAGGCGACACAACCCCCATAGGGAAATATTCTCCTGCCGGAGACAGCCCTTATGGCTGCTGGGATATGGCCGGTAACGCGTGGGAATGGATCGGCGGAGGAGCGCCCTCACAGCTCCGTGCTCCCCTGCGCGGCGGCGATTGGCTCGACGGAGCAGAAGAAGCGCAAACCTTTCATATCCGCATGCATACCCCTCGCCGGAAAAATCCATTCGTCGGTTTTCGCTGCGCCTCAGATACAGCGGAACCCATCAATTAAAAGTTAATGGCTGTATCCATCAATGAATAAACCAACGCAGGTTGTCTTGGTGCGCCACGCGCAGACAGAAATGATCACTGAAAACCGCATCCACGGGCATTCCGACAGTCCCCTATCACAAAAAGGAATTCGGGATGCGAACAAAACCGCGAATCACCTCCGCGCACAGTCATTTGGCGCGTTCTACTCCAGTTCAATCGGCCGCGCCATGTGCACAGCGGAGATCATCGGAAACGCCCTCAATATGGCGCCTGTTCCCATAGATGGGCTTAAAGAGCGCTATTATGGATGGCTGGAAGGCAAACCTCTCTCCCTTTTCGAGCCTGATCTCTCCGGTCCAAAGATTATGCACCCATTCATCAAATTCGCTCTGAAAACTTCCGGTGAAAGCGCGGAATTTTTCATTGATCGGGTGATCAGAACCTTTGACCACATAACCACCAAACACAAGGGGCAGCGTATCCTTATTGTGATTCACTGGGGTATCCTCAGCGTTCTCTCGCAATATCTACAGGGAAAAGATCTTGCGTTTTGGCGCGAGATCGGCCCTTGGACTTCCTGCGGCATATCCGAATTTCCTCAAAAAGAAAACGTATGGAAGTCCGTCTATTTGGATAATAGGGGCCATTTACTATAATATAAAGTATTGAAAGAGGTAAAAATGACCGATACTAATGAGATGGAACAGGTCCTGTTCCAATTAATTCTCCACGCTGGCAGTTCCCGCAGTTTCGCCAAAGAAGCCGGCCAATACGCCGAAGAAGGTGATTGGGAAGCAGCCGAAAAAGCCCTAGAGGAAGCCAACGAGGAG
Organism: uncultured Pelolinea sp.; assembly: GCA_964490205.1. Classification (GTDB taxonomy): domain Bacteria; phylum Chloroflexota; class Anaerolineae; order Anaerolineales; family Anaerolineaceae; genus Pelolinea. The sequence goes on from CAZBCD010000043.1 coordinate 5,925, forward strand.
CAAAACAAAGCCCATAAGGTAAACACCACCATCATCACCAAAGCAGCACGCGGTGAGGACATTGAGTTCTCCGTCCTCCTGGTCCATGCGCTTGACCTGCTAATGTTGGCGTGGAGTGAGATCGATTACACCGAGCAGTATATGCAAGTGTTGAAACGGATGAATGTTTTAGAAGCAGAGGTGGAGAAATGGCGCGATCAGGCATCGAAAAAATAACAGTTGTCGGCGGGGGCAGTTCGTACACCCCTGAGCTCATTGATGGTTTCATCCAGAATGAAGAGCATCTTCAGGTGGGTGAGATCGCTTTATATGATATTGACGAAGAACGCTTGAACATCGTTGGCGGGATGGCACAGCGCATGGTTCGCTATGCAGAGATGGAAACCAAAGTAACCCTCAATACGGACCGACCGCGTGCTATCGACGGGGCAAAATTCGTCCTTTCTTCTATGCGGGTTGGTCAAATGCCAGCGCGCATCATCGATGAAAAGATCCCTCTTAAGTACAATGTCATCGGGCAGGAAACCACCGGCCCCGGCGGCACTTTCAAAGCGTTCCGCACCATCCCGGTTACCCTGGATATTGCCCGTGATATGGAAAAATACGCACCCGATGCCTGGTATATCAACTTCACTAATCCCTCTGGTATCATGACCGAAGCGCTACTCAAGCACACCAACCTCAACGTGGTTGGTTTATGCAACAACCCCATTAATTTCATCGCGAGTATGGCACAGGTTTTTCAAGTACAGCAGCAGGATGTTTTTCTTCAGTGGATGGGGCTCAACCATGTCAACTGGGTGCGCCGCGTCTTTATCAAGGGAGTGGATATGACCCCGGTGATCATGGACCGGCTCGAGGAAATGGAAAATGTTGAAGATTTTACGGAGTTTCATCCAGGGCTCATTCGAACACTCGGGGTGATTCCCACAAGCTATTTAAAGCATTACTATTACCATCCCAAACAGGTGGAAAATGCAAAAACCGCTGAGAAATCCCGCGGGGAAGTGGTGCTGGAAGTGGAAAAAGAGCTCCTTAAAAAATACGCCGACCCCAACGTCCTTGTCAAACCAGAAGAATTAGCGGAGCGCGGCGGCGCCCGTTATTCCGAAGCTGCCGTAAATCTTATTCTCTCACTCATGCTTGACCGGCGTGATGTCCAGATCGTTGTGGCGCGCAACGGCAGCAGCATCGCCGACCTGCCGCCGGATGCTTCTGTGGAAGTGCCCTGCGTGGTCGGCGCCAATGGCGTGACACCGCTCGTAATGGGGCAGCTGCCGAAATCCATCCGCGCCCTCTGCCAGCAGGCAAAAGCGTGGGAATCTGCGACCGTAAAAGCGGCTGTTTCCGGCTCACACAAAGATGCTGTGCTCGCCCTGCTTCAGAATCCGCTTGTACCTGATTATCCAACGGCAGTCGCGCTCGTAGATGAAATGACGGAAGCGCATAAGCAATACCTTCCGCAATTTTTTAAATAATATATTTATAGGAGAATGATATGACCAAAATTGACCTGGCCAAGAAAATTGATATTCCCGATTGGGTGAAATCGCTTACGAAGCCCACTAAGATCGGCAGCGGGCATATGGAGCGCCAGTGGGAAGAGATCGGTGATGAAGTGCTGGAAGCAGCAAAGAAGGTCCTCCCGACTGGAAAATATACGCTCGGTCCGTATTTAGAACAGTTTGAAGGTGAGTTCGCCAAATTCAGCGACAGCAAGTACTCGATTGGGATTTCCAGCGGAACCAAGGCGCTGCATATCGCCCTGGAAGCAATGGGGGTCGGTCCCGGAGATGAGGTCATCACAGTCTGCAACACCTATGTTGCCACTGCTTTCGCGGTATCGTACTGCGGCGCCACGCCAGTATTCGTGGATATAGATCCAAAGACATACAACCTCACTGCCGAATTGGTAGAAAAGAAGATTACAGATAAAACCAAAGCTATCCTCCCAGTACACCTATACGGGCATGTGGTGGATATGGATCCCATCATGGAACTCGCTGAAAAGCACAACCTGTGGGTGCTGGAAGACGCGTCCCACGCCCACGGCGCAAAATATAAGGGCCGGCGGACAGGTTCACTTGGTCACGCGGCAGCAATTTCCTTTTATCCCAGCAAGAACATGGGTGCTTATGGCGACGGCGGTATCATTACCACCAGCGATGATGAGCTCCTTGAGAAGATCCGCATGCTGCGCTACGTAGGCCAGCGCGTGAAATTCATCCATGAAGTGATAGGGTTCCAGGACCGTCTGGACGAGCTCCAGGCGGCTATGCTCAGCGTCAAGCTGCGCAACCTTGATGATTGGAATAACCGCCGCCGCAAGATCGCCAGCATCTACGATAAAATGCTCGCGGATACACCCCTCCAGCTCCCTTTCGTGGCTGATTATGCCCACCACGTCTATTATTCCTACGCTACGATCACGCCTGATGAGGAAGAACGCAAGAACCTCCTTATTCATTTGGCGGAACACGACATCGGCGGCTTTGCCATGTATCCAATCCTCGTACCCATGCAGGGTGCCTATGAAGATCTGGGTTACTCCGAAGCGGATTTCCCCATCGGCGCATCCTACGCAAAACGTGTGCTGAACTTGCCTATGTTCGAAACACTGCGTGAAGATGAGGCAGTTACCACCGCGGAAGCCATCCTGGCGTATTACGATCGCGTATAAAAAATTCTAACAGGGAAGAAAATATGGCTGACATGAAAAAATTAACCGTCCTTGGCGGCAGTTCGATTGCCTCGCCGATGCTTATCCAGGAAATTCTTGGGCGGAAAGACCGCCCGCCGCTTGAGGTGTGCCTGGTTGGCCGCACCAAATCAAAATTAGAAAAGGTTGCCGCAGCCAGCGCGGCGCTTGCCAAAGATGCAAGTATCCCGCTCAAGATCACTTATGAAACCGACCTGCAAAAGGGGTTAACGGGAGCGGACTACATCCTCAATCAGATCCGCGTAGGCGGATATAAAGCCCGTGCCTACGACGAACGCTTTCCAAAACAGTTTGGCATTCTCGGTGAAGAGACCTTCGGGCCCGGCGGGATGAGTAATGCTAAACGGACTATCCCCGTGGTGCTTGAATATTGCAAAGCTATTGAGCAGTATGCCCCGGAATCGCTTGTGCTTAACCTCACAAATCCCAACAGTTTCATCCAGTATGCGGTTGTGCGCTATTCCAAGGTCAACATTGTCGGTGTCTGCGATTCACCCATCGGCATAGGCGAGGGCATTGCTGAACTGCTGGGTGTACCGTACGAAGAACTATGGGTGCAGTACGTCGGGATGCACCATTTCGGATGGGTCACCAAAGCCCTTCATAAGGGCGTGGATATGATGCCCGCTATTCTTGAAAAGCTGGAAAAGGTGCCCGGCCTGCCAGTCGACCCAGAGATCGCCCGCGCGGTAGGTGGTATCCCAACTTCCTATTTCAAGTACTACTACCACTCCAACCGAATTTTTGAAACCCAGAGGGTTCAGAAAAAAGTTCGCGCGGAGCAGCTATTAGAACTTGAATCACGGATTTTAAAAGAGTACGGCCATCAGAGTGGGACCATCCCCAATTCGTTGAATCAGCGCGGTGCGCACTGGTATGGTGAGATAGTTGTGCCGGTCATGTTGGCTCATGCCAATAATGCCAATCAGGTCTACATCCTCAATGTGGTTAATGGAACTACCATCCCATGGATGCCATCCCATGCCATTATCGAAACACCTACTCTTGTAACAGGCCACGGCTTTGTGCCCCTTCAACCAGCCGAGACTCCTTTGGACCTTCAGTCAATGGTGCGGTTGAACGCCACCTTTGAGATGCTGTGGGTTGAAGCAGTCGTCGAACAGGACTATGATATTGCCCTGCGCGCCATGATGTTGAACCACCTTGTTCATGACCTCGACCAGGCAAAAGCCATCCTTGCCGAGATTTGGAAATTCGACTAAACGATTCTAGACACATGGGCGAATATTAAGCGCCCATTAACTTTTCCACTCCTCAGGGAAAATTTCAGAATTGAGGGAGCTATTCTTTTCCCAACCGCAGCACTGCTACCGCTCCCAGGATCATCGCCCCTCCCACTAACTGCGCTGCTGTCAGCACTTCTCCAAACAAAATATACGCAAAAACCGCGGTGAATACCGGCTGAATCATCACCACCAGGTTCGCCGTACTCGACGTTAAATAGCGTAAGCTCACATTATACAGTCCAAATCCCATCAATGTTGGCCCCACCGCCAGTACTGCCAGAGTTACCGCTGCCATAACTTCTCGCCAGTACACCAACACCAGTGCTGGCAGCCCGTAATCCTGCGTCAGATGCCGGATGAAAATCGCCGTCATGGATAGGGACATCGCGCTTCCCACGGCAGCTGCATACCCCCTGTTTGTGTGAGTGCCTTGTGCGATGTCCATTTTTCCCTTATCTGCCTCCTCATTTTTTGAAACATTAATTATAGAGGAGTATTTTTTACATTTGGAGATTTGAACTAATTACTTCAAAGTGATCTTGGTTCTCCACTTTTTAAGCTAAAAATCTTCTTTCATTCCTGTATAATATAAGGGATAAAGAGATTTCCCGCACAACGGGGGTTCCCCGCAATCTCGCCAATCATTTCAATCATTTCGAAAAGGAGTATATCAAATGGCTCAAATTAAATTCTATTCACTCAAAGATAAGAAACATGTATGGATTGACACAGATAAGATCACCCTTAGAACCCTTGAGAATGGCCGTAAAGGTGGCGAAGCAGTGGATCCGGAAACCGGCACTAAACTGTTCAAATTCCTCTCAAAGGATGATGTAAAACTACTGGAAGAATAGCGAACACACCATGTGACCGCTGATCGTGCAGCTATCGCATCAGCGGTCCAATAATTCTTTCAGGAATTTTGCCGGCCCTTGCTCTTCAACGGAGCCAATCACCAAATCCGCGGCTGCTTTCGCTTTAGGGGAGGCATTTTTTACCGCGATCCCCAACCCCGCTGCGGCTAACATCTCAACGTCATTATTGAAGTCCCCGAATGCCATGACCGCATCAATCGGGATTCTCATACTCACTGCCAACTTGCTGATACCCGTCACCTTTGTGACACCCTTTGGCATTACCTCTACCAGCGATGTGCTCGTGTGCAGGATATCCACTCGCCCTTTCAGTGCTTTTTCGAAAACCTCCCCCATTTCGATCAGATTCTCCCGTACAAAACTGTCCACTACCAGGCACTTATTCGCATCCGCTAGTTTACCCGTGATTGCATTCCACTCACCGATCTCGAACATCCCGGATACCACGTTGCTGTAGACCGGGAAAATATTTTCGTTCATCTCTTTAATGTAGATCCCGTTGTCAATATAAATAACCAGGTCCTTTCCCCGTACCTCGCACATCTCGATCACCTGCATGGTAACATCCAAAGGGAGGGTTGTTTTACTGAGCATTTCCTCATGCCGCGTCTGCAGGATTCCCCCATTCGTCAGAATGAGCGGCAGATCAATCTCCAACTCATTAGCCAGCGGTTTTGTCGACGGTAAATTCTTTCCAGTCGCCAGCGTAAAAGGGAACCCTTCCTCCCGCAGCCGGAACAGCACCTCTTTCGTGAACGGGTCAAGCATATGGTCTTTCCCCACTAGTGTGCCGTCAATATCAAAAACAATTAATTTATAATCATGTAAATTAATGTCATCGGTTTTTATCATATTCATCTCAAATCCATCCGCTATTGTACCCGCCTTTCCATTTTTACCACCCCACCATAATTGTAGGTGTATAAATTGAAAGGTGATGGTAAAATGCAAATAAATCAACATTATCTATAGGAGTAACATTCAAATGCTTCTTCAAAACAACCTTCAAGGCATTCAGCACTTAGGCATCTTCGTTACAAATATTAATCGCTCGCGCGCCTTTTACAAGCAGCTCGGCTTCACGGAAAAACTCAGCTGCGAAATTCCAATGGAACCCGAACCTGTCAAGCTTCTCTTTCTCGAATTAAACGACCTTACACTCGAACTGGTTGAGCAGGGCGGTGATATGCGCAAACAAATCGCCGCGCGTGAGGACGGCCAGATTGACCATGTCGCCTTGAATGTCAAAGATATTGACAAAGCCTATGCCGATCTGACCGCCGCAGGCTTCAAAGCACTAGAAGAAGACGCGCCCGTCTTTCTCCCCCTGTGGGAGAAGGGTACCAAATACTTTACTGTACACGGTCCTGACGGAGAAAAAGTCGAGTTCAGCCAGATCCTTTAGGCTTATTTCACCATCTACATCATTAATAAAGACGCGGTACCCTCCATGTAATTCTGGCGTTCACATACCGGTTGTCCGTAAACATCCAGCTTAAAATCCTTGTTTCGGTGACGAAGTGAAAGCTACCCTGTATCACAGAGGAATGTCCGTTTTACGTGCGGCGTGGCAATTTTCGTCTTAAAAGAACTTTTTTGCTTTTTTTATGAAGAAAGTTTTCTATTCCTCGACTGGATCAGCGCTGCAATTGAAAGTACCAGCAAGGGAAGATGCAAAAACCCCATCCATCGCGTGTCCGGATTGAACCAATGCGCAATATTAAACAATGCGTACAGCAGACCGTTGAATGCAGTGATGCGATAAGCAGGTATGTTTACTTTTGGAAATAGGACTAATAATAAATAGCTGGATTCAAGTCTCAAGTGCAACCGTGATTATTTAAGAATACCACAGGA
>CAZBCD010000044.1:0-12545 GCA_964490205.1 uncultured Pelolinea sp.
ATCACTCTGGAAGGTAAAAATGTTGGAAAAATATATCAGACGTGGAATTTCGGTGAAACGGATTTTTATACTTGGCAGCGTTGTGGCGATCTTGGCCACTTCCTGCTCCGGCTTAGCATCTTCTAATAATTCAGAGTTATCTGATTTGTATGGCCCGGTGACTGTTTATATGGCACCTACCTGAGGGTGCTGCACGGAATGGAGTGGATATCTGGAGAAAAATGGTTTTGAAGTGAAGATCGAAGAAACCGAAATGATCGATAAGGTAAAAACGAGGTATCAGGTTCCAGAAGAACTCCATTCATGCCATACAGCCATCGTTGATGGCTACATAATCGAAGGGCATGTGCCAGTAGAAGAGATCATCAAATTATTAGAAGAAAAACCTGATGTGATTGGAATTGCAGTTGCGGGGATGCCGCCCGGATCTCCTGGAATGGATATCGCAGGATTTGAGAATGATCCTTATGATGTGGTGACATTTTCAAAAGATGGAGAAGTTGAAGTTTACGCTAATTATCCTAAGTAAGTGACTTATGTACAACCTACGCTTGGATAGTGAATAATTTTCGACCACATAAGAAATGAAAGGAATAAGATGGAAAAATCAAAAACATTAATTGGTATTGTATTGGGTATTGGGCTGATAGCCATCATTGGATTGATATTCTGGCAGCAAAATATGGCTGTATCCGAAACGATTGAAGAGAGTGCCATATATTCACAATATGCAGGACAAGAAATTCGGGGTATCAAAGCATTATCTCAGGATGATATAGAAGGGCTACTGGCTGGCGCTGGAACACCATTTGGCGGCATGGCGAAACCAGCAGAATTGAACGGGTATCCAGGTCCTCGTCATGTATTGGATGCAGTGGAAGCTGGAGAATTTAAGCTAACAAGTGATCAAGAAGAGCAAATAGAAGCGCTATATGAATAAATGCGATCAGAAGCAATTAAACTGGGCAAGGAAATCATCGATTTAGAAAAAATGATTGATGATGCATTTGTAAACGGCACAATAGATGAAGACTTTTTGCAGGAAAAAGTACTGGAAAGTGCCAACTTATATGGCCAGTTAAGAATAGTCCATTTGAAATATCATTTGTCTATGGTGGGAGTTCTTACACCCCAGCAAGTAGAGCAATATAACGATTTGAGAGGATATACTTCAGGAAACCCCTGCGAAAACATCCCGGAAGGACACGATCCAGAGTTGTGGAAATTGCATAATAATTGCGAGTGATGATTGGCGTTGAAACCCAACATATTCGAATAAATGCATTGATCCCCCTTCGGGCCATACAGCCATCGTGGATGGCTACGTGATTGAAGGATATGTACCTGCCGCTGAAATTGAAAGATTGTTGAATGAGCGACCCGAAATGATTGGAATTGCAGTCGCGGGGATGCCGCCCGGATCACCGGGCATGGATATAAAAGGATTTGAAAATGATCCTTACGATGTTGTATCCTTCCATGAAACCGGTGAGATTGAAATATATTCAAGCTATCCGAAATAATCCCGATCATATTCATCAATAAAACAAACACTCCTAAAAAATCTATAGGAGTGTTTTCATTACTCGAAACTTTAAGTAAAAAATATTGATCAATTGACGGGGCATGTTAACAGAGAACCCAATAAAATAATCAACAAATAAAGATTCGGGAATCCTCTGGATTAATTGAACTTGTTCAGACTCTTGCCAGCGCGCCGATCACGTTCCAGGTAATCCGCATGGCCGTGACCGCGCTCAGATTATGCAGGTCCACTTCCGGGGCAAACTCCACCAGGCAAACACCAACAATTTTAGTGCGCACTGCGGCACCATGGATGATATCGATCAGTGTCTGGTAATTCAGCCCGCCGGGTGTCGGCGCGCCCACAGCGGGCATTACAGACGGATCAAGCACATCAAAATCAATCGTCAGGAAACAACGCCCACCTTCAGGTATATACTGCAGAACGGCTTCACTGCCTTCCCGCATAAGAGTCTTAGCCAGCACAATCTCCGCCCCATAGTTAGCTGCCGCGCGGCGTTCTTCTGTCCGCGCGCTGCCTGCACCGCGCATGCCTGCCTGTACGATGCCCGCCACGCAGTCCAGCTCGGATGCCCGCCGCATGGTGCTGCTGTAGCCCTCCCGCACACCTCCAATAGAATCACGCCAGTCAATATGCGCATCAAGCTGCAGCACATGAAATGGTTCACCACCCGCATAAGCACACATCACCGGGATGGGAATGGAATCATCGCCGCCTAGAACTAAAGGGATTGCGTTTTTTGCCAGTATAGAAGCCACCACTTCCTGTGCGCGCTCGCGGTTTCCTTGTGGATCATTCTGGCTGCCGGGCAGATCGCCGCAGTCCACAATCCGTATGCTGAAGTCGCCGAGCAGTGTACCGTCCAGGTCAAAATCCCATGCAACCGGATCATCTTTATAGCGGTTAGATTCGCGCCGGATAGCATCGGGTGCGTGCAAACAGTGTGGTGGTTTTTCCGGCGCATACGGAGTACCGTAAGGAATGCCGATCAGGGCAATATCTGCTTGCAGCTGCGCCAGGTCAACACACCTCGGAAAACTGGCAAAAGTCTTTTCTTTTTCCATCTGAATCTATCCTTCAACTACTGGAACAATAATTGTTTGGCTTCTGGTCTTCATCAGAGTGGGCACAAAGTGGCCGCCTGTGCTGTCAGGAGTCAGGTTATCGTCATCATACTGCATCTACGCGCCGCGCTTGTCCAGCTCCATTCCGGGAATAGTCAAACGCTTCTCCAGATGATTCAGCAGGATTGTGATTATTCCGATGATGATCAGATACACAATTCCAACGGTGATATAGGTTTGGAAGGGGTTGTAATAGCGGGTAAATAATTCTTTCGCCACCGTCATCATCTCTGGTACCGCGATAAGGTAGAGAATGGAACTTATCTTGATCATCGATACCGCCTCATTCGACCACGCGGGAATCGTCAGGCGCAGGGCTTGCGGTATGATCACATGCCTGATCGCCTGCATTCGGGTCATACCAATCGAACGTGCCGCCATCATCTGCCCGCTGCTGATAGCCTGAATAGCACCGCGAAAATACTCCGTTTGGTAGGCACCACTGTTGAAGCCCAATGCAATATATGCCGATGTGAATGCGCTGAAGGTCATGCCGAACTGCGGTAGGCCGTAGTACACAAGGAATAACTGCACCAGCACCGGCGTGCCGCGTAGAACTTCAATGAAAGCGGTCACGATCCATTGCAGCCATTTGGGACCGTATACCCGCGCCAACGCGGCTGGTACACCGATCAGCACACCGATACCCAGGGATACAAAGGCGACTTTGAAAGTAATGAGCAGCCCTTCTCCAAGTTTCGGTATTGCGATAGCGAGATATTCTAAATAATCCATAGATACCTTTAATGCAGATCGCTGATCTTTCCCAGAAACTGGCGGGTTCTGGCAAGGTCCGGGTTGTTGAGTATCTTTTCTGGTGATCCTTCTTCGACGATGACACCGTGCTCCATGAACACGATGCGGTTGCTGACATCCCGCGCAAAGCCGATCTCATGCGTGACGCATAGCATGGTCATGCCGCCAACTGCCAGTTCCTTCATCACAACCAGCACCTCGCCGATTAATTCCGGATCAAGCGCAGAAGTCGGTTCATCAAAGAGCATCACTACCGGTTCCATCGCCAGCGATCGCGCGATTGCCACGCGCTGTTTCTGGCCGCCTGACAATTGGCCGGGATAATTCATATGTTTATTCGCCAATCCCACTCGTTCCAGTTCCATCATGGCTTTTTCCTGGGCAGCATCTTTGTCCATCTCTAGTACATGCATTAATCCAAGCATTACATTATCCAGTGCGGTCAGGTGGTTAAACAAATTGAAACTCTGAAAGACCATTCCGATGTGCTGGCGCTCATGATCAATATTTGTCTCTGGATCTGTCAACTCAATACCCTGCACCCAAACGCTCCCCGCATCTGGTACAGTCAGCTGGTTTATACAGCGCAGTAAGGTTGATTTCCCGGTTCCGGAAGGACCAACCAGAATAACTACCTCACCTTCCATGACTTCTAGAGAAACGCCTTCTAACACTTCTTCCCCACCGTACGCCTTATGGAGGTTTTCTATTTTTATAATTACATTTTGTTTTGGTGCCATGCGTTTTCTCCTAAGAATTTCAGGCAGGGATACGAATGCGTTTTTCCAGCGCATCCAGACCTCGATTTGTGAGGAATGTGAGTAAAAAATAGATCACTGCAACTGCCAGGTAGGCATTGAATGGTTTTGTTGGGTTCCGGCCGCTGTAATACTGCGCCTGCCGCAGAATTTCCGGTACTCCCAGCACATACACCAAAGAGGAATCCTTGATCACAATTGCCGCTTCATTTGACCACGCGGGAATCACCAGGCGGATTGCCTGCGGGATAACCACATAGCGAATCGCCTGCAGCCGCGTCATACCGATTGAACGTGCTGCCACCATTTGTCCTGGAGGAACGGAAAGGATCGCGCCGCGAATGATTTCCGCCTGATACGCGCTGCTGATGATCGACAGGGATAAAGAACCTGCCCAGAATGGCGACAGATCCACGATTCGGGCAATCAAGAAATAGATTACCAGCAGCAGTAGTATATGCGGCAGCGCGCGAATCGCACTGACATACAGTATGATCGCGCTGGATAGTACTTTTCCGCCGTATACGCGCATGATCGCCAGCAGTGTTCCGAAGAACAGTCCGAATCCCAGCGCGACCGCCGTGACTTTCAGCGTAACGTCTAATCCGCGCAGAATGTACGGAATTAGAACAGTGATAAATTCCATTACTCAAAACCTATTAAATTACTTATATCCAGAGCGGTTTTTCCCATAGTTTCAACTTCTGCCCAAGCCCTTTTTCCTTTGCGCTCAGGTAAATCCGGTTAGCCATAGTGATATCCAGACAGCCCATTCCTAGATTGGCGAACAGGATGCGTTCCTCCGCGCTGACCCGCGCTGGTTTCTTCCCAAGAAGGATTTCACCAATATCCGTAATACTCTCTTCGCTCAATTTTCCATCATTGCACAGTTGTGTAGCCGGGAAGAAATCCCAGGTCCGCAGTGTAGCCCAGTTGTCAACCACCAGCCGGTCTGTGTTCAAGAAAACCGCGTCCTCCCCTTCTGTAACGGACATATGTGCAAAATAACTTCCTTTTGGCACCCATTTGTCTTTTACGAATGGTGACCGCGCGGTGGTTTGCGTGGTGATAATATCCGCGTCCTTGAACGCTTCCTCTACACTGTCAACAACAACTACTTTTATCTGCTCAATAAACTCTGCCGCCAGGTCCTCCGCCCGCTTTCGGTTCAAGTCATACAGGCGGATTTCCTCCAGGTTCGGCATGGCAGTGGTCAATGACATGATCATCGTCCGACCGATCACTCCGGCGCCAATCAGGCCGGCGACCATTGAGTCCTGACTGGCCAGATACTTCGCGCCGACACCAGCCACAGCCGAGGTGCGCATGGCGGTAATCAAACCGCCTTCCATAATCGCAAAGGGAATCGCATGCTCCAAATCATGCAGCAGGATTACATCAACACCCATGGGCATGTCACCCCGCTTGGCATTCCCAAGCGATTCCGCAGCCCACTTATGGCCAATGGCATCGACTTCGCCGCCGACATACACGGGCATCGATACAGCCAAATAGTACCGTTCTTGGCCGGTTTCCTTGTTATTAAATCGAAAAACCGGTTTATGCGGCTGGTTTACCTGCCCAGAGGAAAACAGCTTATAAGCAGTTTCGACATCTTCCTGCGCGGCAGCCATATCCAGGGCGCTAGCTTCTATAACATCTTCTTGCGTAAGATATAAAAATTCCGCTGCATATGATTCATTCATAATAGATAATTCCTGATCTTTCAATGTAAGGGCAGAAACAATTTATTTCTTACACATAATTGCTTCTGCCCTGATGTTTATTATTTATACTGATGTTACTTATTTATTCAATGCCAAATTGGTCCAGCAGGTCTCTAATGAAGCCTTCTGCGAGCAAATCTGCGATATGCTTATCCAATTCAGCCTTCAGCTCCGCTTCACCCTGCATGATGGCGATAGCCTGGCCGCTGGGATCCATTGGTCCGCGCCATGCTTCAACGAAACCAAAATCGGGATCCGCCATGAACTGTTTTCCGGGCTCAAGGTCCATTATACCCAGATCGATCCGGCCTGCCTGCAGATCAAGGGAAACTTGTTCGTTGCGTTCATAAAGCGATAGGGCATCCGCTTCCATCAATCCAGGTGTGATCAGGTTGTTTTCCACCCAATATTGCATGATGGTACCGGATTGCGTGCCGATTGCGTAATTGGCTGCCTCTAACGGATCTGTGAATGCAATGCCGGAATCCGCTGCAGCAACGATAACATTGTCACCAGCATAGTACACGGCAGAGAAATCAACTGATTCCTTGCGCTCATCGGTGGAAGCCATGGCTGCGATAGCAGCATCCACTTTGCCTTCTTTGACAGCTGTAACAAGTGCGTCAAATCCGAGGTCCTGGAATTCAACCTCAACACCCATGCGGCTGGCAATTTCGCGCATGATTTCCATATCTGCGCCTGCGAATTCATCATTATCATCCATGTATTCCCAGGGCTCATAGTCGGCGGAGGTGCCAACGACGATCTTGCCAGCTTTGTTAATCGCTGCCAACCTGTTCTCCGGCTCTGACGCGCAAGCTGCCAGAACCATCGCGAACAATGAAGCTATCAGTAGTACTTTGGTAATCTTTTTCATTTTGTCTTCTCCTTTATATATTATTTTATTATTATGGATATTTCGTTCTCTTATTATACGTGCCTTATATTAAATATCTTCTTAAATTTCTCCTCCTTTTCTTAATTTTTATATTTTATACCGTGACCAAAAGCGCCGTAATGGCTGCAGGTTTCTGCTGCGTACCGGGCGGCGCTCTCCAATGCTTTGGGGATAGGTTCTCCTTCCAGGTATCCAATCAGGAAACATGCAGCAAAAGCGTCCCCTGCTCCCAATGTATCCACAACTTCCCCTGCCGGCATGATTGGCTGTAAATACATCCGCTTTCCATCAAAAACCGCGGCTCCCTGTTCGCCGCTGGTTGCCATTACCAGCTGAGGACCCTGCGCGGCTGCCCACTTTAACAAATCATTGTTATTACCGAAGTCTTCAACTGGATTAGAGATAAGGGCAAAGTCAACCCAGGGAAGCGTTTCTTCAAGAGAATCCCTATCCCATTCGTTAGAATAATCATAAGAGAGGAACCGGGCATTCGATTGAAGCGATCCAAGATTAGGATCCATAAAGCTGTAAACACTGGTATGCGCCAGGTCAAATGTTGATATAAAAGCCAGGTCAAATTCGTTAATGATCAGTTGGTCACAGGCCCCGGCGCTGAATTTTCCAAACACGCGGTCGCAATTTTCCAGGTGGATATCACAGAATGCGTTTTCCCCGTCCAGTAATCTACAGCGCGACACATCCACCCCTTCTGTAATAAGAGATTCATGGATAAGCGTGCCCGCATCGTCTTTTGCCAGGCAGCCAATATACGCGGCGCTGTGCCCGAGCCGACTCGCGTGAACAACCACGTTTACTGTGTTCCCGCCCGGGTACATAATTCCCTGGTCTACGTATCGGTCTACGGTATTGTCGCCAATGCCAATGACGGAAATCATCCTAATAATCCACCTTCCCCATATATCGGCGTGTATCCATCGGATGCCTGCGCAGGATTGCTAACCGTTCCACCAGGTTGGTCAGCGCTGCATCCAGGATAAACGGTGCGACTATCGGGCGGATTTCGGGGTGAATTCCCAGCATCGCGAATTCCTTCGCGTCATAGGTGATGCACCCGCCGGTATGGCGATCGCAAAACTGTCGGACGCGCTCCGCTTCAGAGCGGTTGGTTCCTTCGCCTAATAACAAAATGAGAGGCGTAGATGCATCCACAATCTCAAAAGGACCATGGAAGAAATCCAATGCATTGACTGGATACGCATGCAGATGCTGCATTTCCATTAAAAAGCATGCGGCGAAGACGTATGCAGTTGTGTACATCGGCCCGGTGCCAATAATAAAGAGGATCTTCTCATTCTGCAGATCTTCTGCGTGCGAAAATGCAGTGGTCATGCTCTTTCCCTTGGCATCCGCTAGCGCAGCGGGAAAATTAAAAAGCGAGGTTTTCAGATTCTCATGGATTCTCCAATCCTTTGCGGCCTTCTGCAGAAATGCACTGACCAACATTTGGGCAATGATATAAGACGAAAAATATCCCTGCTGTGTTGTGCCGTAAGCCAGCACTTCTTGGATATGTTTCGCCAGCGGGGAATCCGGGAACTGCGTCACTGCAATTGAATGGCAGGGTTTCGATTGTAAAAATTCCGCGGCCTGTGCTGTCTCAGTAGTATTTCCAGAATGTGAACCAAAGATGACAGCAGTTTTTTCATTTAGAGTATCTTTGAGTTGAAGCAGTTCCGCAGGATACAGGCTGTTTATCTCGATTCCGGTTGTTTTTAGATTTGCCCAGTATGTAAGTATGCGGAACATGTAATATGGTGCACCGCAGCCGACCAGATACAAACGTTTTATTTCTCTACTTGCCAGAGATGCCCCGACCTCTTCAGCCGGGGAAATCAAATTAACACTGGTATGCAAATCGTTGATAAAGCCGGTGCTGTCAAATTCAATTTGTTTGTTCGTCAATTGATACCCTTGATCCCAAATTTTTCTAATGGTTGCTTATAAGTATTTTCTTCCGACCAACAGGCAACCGGGAAAAAATGACATACATTATTCGCCTGTGGTAAAAAACAAAAAATACCTCAAATAGAAATCTTCTTAGTGAAAATTACCTAATTTATATTATATAGTAAGGATTATTGCATTCTCTTCCAATTGAAATGGCAAGGTTAAAGAACCTTATGACTCTCCACAGGATTGTCGTAAGCCACTGGATAGCTTCAAGCCACAGGCAAATTAAAAGTCCTTTGGCCGCAGGGTTCTTTCAACATGCTAATAGCATGCGTTCAGTCTAACCTTATTCTCTTGTCAATTGTTTGATCACATATTCTTGGGATGGATATTTCTTGATCAAGGATTCGGAATTCCCTAATTGGAAATCTCCATTAGTAAAACCAGGCGCCATGGTTGTACCCAATAATGCCCACTCCCCTCCAGATATTAGACGTGAGCCCTGCCAAACCCCACGATAGACAACATGCTGTACTTTCTGCCCATTCAGAATCTCTGGTCCCAAAATAGTACGGGAGGATTTACCCCCGGGGTGCAATTCGAATAATTCAACCAGATCACCTAAATAGAAATGGAATACCTCATCGGTGGGGAGCTTATGAAATGCTGAGAATGTATCAGCGATTAATAGAAAATATATCGCCGAGCCAAAGGATTTCTTTTCAGTATAACGCGATGGCAGACACGATTTCGGAACTTCATCAGAGGAATAATAGGTACTGCGGAAGAGCCCACCTTCTAAAGGCAGCTCTTTTAAATCAAATAAATTAATAATATGGTCAGCAGATAATTTCTTATTTAATTTTGTCATTATCACACCTCAGCGACTAGTAAGTCTGATTTACAAGCACACCCCCATCAACGGTTAAAATCGTCCCGGTAATCCACTCGGAGAAATGCGAAGCGAAAAACAAACAAGCATTTGCCACATCCAATCCATGCCCTAACCGCTTGAGCGGTACCGCTTTTTTCCAGCGAGAAACTCCATCTGGCCAAGATTCTTCAATTCCATCACGCCAGATCAAACCGGGCGCGATCGCGTTCACGCGAATTCCAAACTGGCCGAGCTCCAACGCGGATGCCTTGGTAAGCATATTTACACCAGCCTTAGATACGGAATAATGGCTGTGCCCCGGGGCAGGACTCTCGGCTTCAATTGAGGTGATATTGATGATACTTCCTCCATCCCCCTGTTTGAGCATATACCTTGCGGCCTGCTGCGTGCAAAGGAACACACTGTTCAGGTTTGTGCGAAGAACGAGGTCCCATTCTTCTGGAGCAAGATCCAGCAGATCGCATACCGGGTACAAGCCCGCATTATTGACAAGGATATCAATCTGGCCAAAATGACCCATTACCTGCTGAAACATCCTATCAACATCTTTTGGAAGAGTAACATCCGCCTGAATAGCAACAGCTTGCCCTCCACCCTCCTTGATCTTAGCTGCCCCCTGTTCAGCTTCAGCCAAACTGTTATTGCAGTTGATCGCTACAGATGCTCCCACCAAAGAAAATCGTTGAGCAATATGAGATCCTATTCCCCTGCCGGCACCTGTAACCACAACCACCTTTCCGGAAAGCGTATTTGGTTCTGAACTATCAAGAGATCTCATCATACTTGCACCCTTCTTACTTTCATGCATATTATTATGGCATATTCTGAATGCGCATGCATGCACTACTCTGAATCTAATGGCTGGGAATAGTTTGAGCACTAATTAAGTCAGAGGACTCATAAGCCCTTGGTCGTGGGTTCAAATCCCTCCCTCGCCACTATTTTTTTTTAATCTAGCATAATTATTGGGATCAAAATAGGAACTGTTCTTTCGGAAGCTCTCACCATGAAATGGAATCAATTTGACTAGATAATGAAATTTATGCTTTGCTAAGCCTTTTTTTCGTCAACAATGAAGCTATTCCGGCACTAATCCAGAATAAAATAGCTGCACAAATATAACTCAATTCCAAACTATGAATTTCTGCCAACCAGCCTGCTAGGAATGTTGTTATAAAGCTCAAACCATAGCATGTATATATCAATCCTACGGAAAAAGCCATAGTCGCTTGATCGCAATTTTCCGCTGCTTCAGTAAGGATAATTGGGCTGACAGGAATGGAAATCCCTAAAAGAATGATGAGTGGAATAAAGATTAATTGCCAGGGCGAGAGAGCAATTCCAACCGTTAAGATACCTGCAAGCACCATTGGGATTATTAATGCAGTTCTAGCTCCCCAGCGATTATATAAAAATCCCATGAGAGGTTTTGCGAGAACTCCGGCAAGAAAGTAAAGAGAAATTGCTGTTCCAATAGCGGTTGTACTTAGTGCAAACTTGTTGTAAGCCAAGAGTGATAGGAATCCGGTCACAACACCAGATCCCATTCCGGTCAGGGCATAAACACAAGCTAATATTACGATCACTCGATTTTTTAAAAACGTTTTTTGTGATCTCTTGAAATTTCAGCTTAAACTGAGCTGAAATTTTATTAGCTGAATTATCTCGTGGAGGTAATTTTGATGAACTATTAAATCTTGCTCCTACTAATGGAAGTAACAGCAGGGCCGGTAACACACTCATCGAAATTGCATCCCTCCAACCAGATGATGCGGCGATCAAAGACTGAATAAATGGCATCAAGCTGGATCCTGTATTTCCCATCATGCTGTAAACCGAGACTGCAAAAGGACGGCTCTTTGGAAAACGAGCGGTTGTAAGTGCAGTTCCACTGGGGTGAAAGGTCGCATTACCAGCTCCTGCGAGGAAAACACACAAAGATATCACTGCAAAATTTGGTGCCCATCGCAAAGAAAAGAAAGCAATTGTTGCTATGCTAAGGCCTATAATCAATATCTCTTTTTTACGCCCTCCAATATCAGCGAGTAATGATAGTGGAAAAATAAAAAGGAAAGTAGTAATGGTGAAGATGCTAAGTAAAGTTCCTGCCTGAAAATTCGATAGTCCGAGGTCTAAAACTATTAAAATTAAGATCGGTTTTAGAAGACCAGAGAATCCATCACTGAGGCCGTGTGTTGCACCAATTACAAGAAGGTCGAAATATTCTTGAAAACTCCAGGATGTTTTGCTTGCCGATAACTTTTTTCCCATAACTCTTTATTGAGACCTGTTCTCTGAATTATTAAATTGAAATTTGATAATGCTTATTGAAGATAAGATAGAAGTCTATTTTGAGAAAGGAGTCCGGAATGTTTCCTGGACTGGTTCAAATTTCATGATTCCGATAGAAGAACTTCTAATCGTAAGAGGAAGTATAAGTTTTTTGCAAATAGAAAATGCGTCATCGATCTTTTTTTCATCTATGTTGAACGCTAACGTACAATGGGGTACCCAAAAATCAGGTTTATAGCTGTCCCACGATTGAACCCCTTCCTCCTTAAAATAATCATGAAAATTTTTATGAAAATCGAGCAATTGTCTGGAAACGATTGGTGCAGCAATGATCCCCTTCGATTTAGATCCTAGCAATCCAACGTGTGAAAAAACAAATGGCGCTGGTTTGTGTTTAGAAGCAAATTCTTTCAGTCTCTCCTTGCTGCTCTCTCCTTTTATCTCATCATAAATTGCGAGTGTAATATGTGCAGTACTTTTTTCAAACATAAATGTAGCAACATTACTAATAGCTAATTCCTTGATGATTTTATTTATTGGGGATGACTGTTCTTCGTCAAAAAACAAGACTATTGCATGTGGCATAATGAGGTGCACCCCATTTTTAGTACCACTTAGCAATGTAAATAGTGTGGTCT
>CAZBCD010000045.1:0-5967 GCA_964490205.1 uncultured Pelolinea sp.
AATATAACCAAAATGGTCTTAATAATTATTCGTTTTATTGAAATAGTTGAACTTGTAATCTTATTTTTCATTATTTACCAAATAGAACAAAAAACACTCGCATTGATGCATCTAAAGTAGGTAATGCGAACCAGACCCAACCCAGAGAAATATATAAAAATGTCAGTATTATCGAAAACGTTTTATATATTTCTGATATCTGCCAAAATGGTTTCCCGCTTCCAGTTTTCCTTGTAATGAATCCTGTTATTTTATTCTGCAAGAACAATCCGATTCCATTCCATACTCCCCAGGCAATGAAGTTATAACTAATACCATGCCATAATCCAATCAACACCATTGTTGTGATTTGCATAAAGCCCATGATGAATTGTGAATTTAAGGATCTAAATTTCGTTCGGAGAAATCGAGTCATAGGATTGAAATAATAAGCCCGAAACCATTGTGTCAGAGTTATATGCCAGTTATTCCAAAAGATTGTAAGCGTGGGAGAGAGCAATGGTTTATTGAAATTTTCTGGAAGTTGAATCCCTATTATCTTGGAAATGCCCAGGGCGATATTTGTATACCCATTGAAATCAAAATAAATACGGAAAGCATACACAATTACTACAAGCCACATCCAATATTTCGAGGTGATCGTAGCTGATAATGTTTCATTTATAGATATTATTGCTAATGAATCAGCCAAAATGAATTTTTGAAACAATCCAATAGCTATTAGTTCACCAGCATTTAGTAAATCTTCAGCTAAGGGTTTCTTATTGGACAAAATTTCTTCTTGGA
Organism: uncultured Pelolinea sp.; assembly: GCA_964490205.1. GTDB lineage: Bacteria > Chloroflexota > Anaerolineae > Anaerolineales > Anaerolineaceae > Pelolinea. The sequence continues at coordinate 787 of CAZBCD010000045.1, forward strand.
AGTGATCAATTCTGTCGATAGGTCCTGCTAAAAATGCGGGAAAATAAAATAGATAACCAAGATATGACCTGAGCGATACATCTAATCCCATTCTTTTTTTACTTTCTATCAAAGCGTGCATTATCCGGAAAGCAATATAAGAATATCCAACCCAGGCTATTTCATCAGACGATGCTAAATTAATCGATTGTTCATTGATTTGTCTTAAATATGTACTTAGTTTGTATGAGAGCGGATCATTTTTGAGTATTATGAAAATAAGTACTAATATTCCTACCATCCCCCACAAAATAATTTCTTTACTGTTAAATAATCTAATCGCAACTATGACAAAACTTAATAAAATTAGAAACCGAAGTATGTGAATGAAATAGGGTACAGAAATAAATTCGTAAATTCTAAGAATCGGCACAAAACGAGATATTCCTATCATCAACCAGAAGCTAATAACAGAAACAAATGTGATGATATTTTCTCTGGAATTAAGGTCTTCTTTTTTGGAAACGATTATCCATGAAATCATTCCAAAAGAAATACTTAATGTCGGAAACCAGAAATCAAGTGTTCTAATTGTCGAGATTGGTTGAAGCCAATAAATCGTTGCAATGCTGAATAATAATATGAACCAATCCAACCATCTTTTTTTCAGGAACAATCGATACAACAGAGAAATCAAAAGAAATAATATTATCTGGTCTAAATTCATCTAAAATCCCTGGTAGATCCAGAGAGGGGAATCATCACTTGTAACAATAGCCAACCCAATAATAAGCAGGCAAAGAAGAATCGTAATCAGGTTCTCCAAGTTGAATATTCTTTTCATTATTTATGTTTTTACGTCAATATTATTTATAAGAGCAAACCCGCCACCGCCCATCTTCTTGGCTTAAGGTGTAGGTTCTTCGAGAAAGATCAATAACTCGAATCTCATCATTATAAGTAAGATCGAGCGATCCGGAACATACTACATAAGTACCCATATTGTCCTCCCCGTCGATCTCACAGTTCAGCCCTGTAACCGCCGCATCAACTGATAAAAGTGCATCTACCTCTAAAGTAGCAGATTCTTCCCATTCCTTACAAGATAAACCAACAACTTGTGATTTGTTCTTTTTAGCTAGCGCATTAATATAATTTTCTGTTGCTGCTGCCGCATTAGATTCTTTCTGACTACCACAACCAGATAACACAATAATCGATATTAATAGCAGTGTGAACATGATCTTCTTCATTAGCTACTCCCATGTAATGTTTCGTTAAATGGTAATTCTTCTAAATAAGCAGAGAAAACATTTCCGCTTCTTTATATTTTTCTACTATATATTCGGTGATTTTTATGCGGTGTTACCCCAAGATTCTTTAGATCTTTTCGCATTTGTGTTGCTGTTTCTGCGATCTGTGTTAACTCCCCATGCTCAAATTTAAATGCATTGGCAGTTTTATATATCTCAGAAAACATGAGTACATTCCCCCCGCGTCCGTGGTATTCAGGTAACACACCCACACCATTAAAAGATATCCAATTGGTTTTTTTCAATTCCCTTAAATAACTCACAAGCGCTAAGGGCGATAATTGTCCATTGTACTTTTGCAGAGCTGCCGAAATATCCGGGAAAGCGAATAAAAATCCAATTACATCATCGTTATATGTGATCACCTTCAGTAACTCCGGAACTGCAACAACCATAATGTTGTCCATTACAAATTTTATTTCATTGTCTGATAGTGGATAATATTCCCAGTTGTTGACAAAGGAATTGTTATAAGCCTGCCCGATTTTCCAGGCCCATTTTTTCAACTCTCTTTTGGATGAAAAACGTAAAACTTTAAATTTTCCCTTCTCTTCAACTCGCTTTGCAATTATCTTGGCCTTTTCAGGCATGTTAAATTCGGGAATATTAATGTATGAGGAAACCCAATCAACAACTTTTGTAAAACCAAGGGATTCTGCAAACTTTGGATAATTTGGAAAATTGTAATTCATCATTGTCATCATCTGCCTCTTATCAAATCCTTCAATAAGAAAACCATATCCATCAAATGATGACAAACCTTTAGGCCCGATGATCACATCAAGTCCTCTACCATGTGCCCATTCAGATGTTCGGTCAAATAGTTTTTCTGCCACAGATAGTTCATCTACACACTCAAACAAATAAAATGAGGCTTGTTTCTTACCATGATATTTGTTATATTTTTTATTTTCTATGCAAGCGATTCTTCCGACCATTTCACCATTATCTCGTGCGGTGAAAAATTCAGCATCAGAATGCTCAAAAAATGGGTGTTTATTTTCATTTAGCATCAATTTAATATCAGCAACAATTGGAGGTACCCACTCATTCACATTCTTATATATCCTAAATGGAAATTGCACAAATTCGTTTACTTCTCTTTTTGATCTAGTATTAACCTGCTTTATGGTAACCATTTATTTTCACAATACCTTTCCATATGATAATACTCTCAGTATACATTGAAATCTTGTATTATCATTTGATGTTACTATTAACACACATATTATATAACCGTATCGCAAATCTGCAGGAGTTTTTTATATGAATAAAATCCTAATAAATGAAATCCTGGAGCAGCCAGAGATTATCGAAAACCTTATCCTGAATGAAGCAAAACATCTAAACAAAATTTGCACAAATCTCAAAGGAAAATTTGATTATATTCTTATCGCAGCAAGAGGCTCCTCTGATAATGCAGCTCGATATGCCCAATATTTATTGGGTGCTCATAACCATATTCAAGTTGCTTTAGCTACGCCTTCTCTATTTACAATTTATGAAACGCCTCCAGCCCTCAACCATGCACTTGTATTGGGTATTTCACAATCCGGACAATCACCTGATATTGTTTCTGTCCTTGAAACTGCTCAGAAACAGGGCCGCCCAACAATGTGCATCACAAATGATGAATCATCTCCTTTAGCAAATGTTTCTGATTTTATAATTCCCTTGAATGCCGGTAAAGAGAAAGCAATCGCAGCTACCAAGACATTTACCTCTTCCTTATCTGCTCTTGCTTTGTTTTCTTGCATTCTCAATAATGATAAATTAAGATTGCAAGATCTTCAGAGGCTGCCTGGTAAACTCTCAGACACACTTAATAATTCAATCGATATAATTAAGCAAACAAGTCGCTATCGTTATATGGAGCACTGTGTTGTCATAGGTAGGGGATTTAATTACTCAACCGCATTTGAAATATCTCTAAAAATCAAAGAATTAACACGTGTCATTTCGGTACCATATTCCTCTGCTGATTTTAGACACGGACCTATTGCCACAGTGAATCAGGGTTTTCCTATATTCGTTGTTGCCCCTTCGGGAGAAATGTTTGAGCATATTTTAGATTTCGCAAAGAAGCTTCTTGATTTAGGCGCAGAATTGATTGTAATATCCGACAATCAAGAAATATTAAATCGGGGTAAAGTAATATTCTGCCTTCCAAAAGGTATCCCGGAATGGTTATCTCCAATCACGTCAATACTTCCAGGTCAGTTATTTGCCCGACAGCTAGCTATTGAAAAAGGGTATGATTGTGATAACCCTGAAGGGCTTTCAAAAGTGACTGAAACATTTTAGAGTTTCAAACAATCAAATTTAGGAGATATATTGGAAAAATTTATCATCGAAGGCAGGCATCCTTTATCAGGAGAAGTATTTCCCTCCGGTAATAAGAACGCGGCACTTCCAATTCTTGCAGCTTGCATATTAACTGACGAAAAAATTACTTTAAGAAATTTGCCTGATATCAGAGATGTCAGAACAATGCGCGCTCTGCTGGAAAGTTTGGGAGTCTCAATACACTGTATCGATACACATACGTGGGAAATCCAAGCAAAAGAAGTCCTCCCTGCTAACCTTGACCCCAATCTTTGCAAGGATATTCGCGCATCCATTTTACTGGCTGGACCTATGCTATCCCGAAATGGAAATATAAAATTACCCCCTCCCGGTGGGGATGTCATAGGTCGACGAAGGGTAGACACACATATACTTTCTTTAGGCGCATTAGGTGTTCAAGTAGAATACAATCGCTATTTTTCTTTCCACGTCGACAAATTAGTGGGAACAAACATCCTTTTAGATGAAGCCAGTGTGACAGCAACAGAAAATACAATTATGGCTGCAGTTATGGCTAAAGGAACAACCATAATTCGTAATGCAGCCTCTGAGCCACATGTTCAGGAACTCTGTCATTTCTTAAATTCTTTAGGAGCAGAAATAAATAATATTGGATCGAATACTCTTGAGATAAATGGAGTTGAGAAATTACATGGCGGAGATTTTCAAATTGGTTCAGATTATCTGGAAGTTGTAAGTTTTATCGGAGCTGCTGTAGTTACCAAAGGATCAATCACGATCAAAAACGCAGGTAATACCCACTTGGATATGGTACGCCTGGTATTTCACCGTTTAGGCGTAGATTGGGAAATAAGAGGGGAAGATGATATTTTTGTCCCTCAAGAGCAGCGGTTAATTATTGAACCGGACCTCGGTAATGCGATTCCCGAAATCAGCGTGATGCCTTGGCCCGCATTTCCCACTGATTTAATGAGCATTGCAATTGTTGTTGCAACACAATCAAAGGGAACTGTTCTTTTCCATGATTGGATGTATCCAAGCCGTATGTTCTTCACAGATAAACTTGTCGGAATGGGCGCTCAGATAGTGTTATGTGATCCACATAGGTGTATTATTCAGGGTCCGAGTCATTTATACGGGGAAAAAATGGAGGGACCTGATATCCGTGCTGGAATGGCACTTCTACTGGCAACCTTGTCAGCAGATGGAATTTCTTCAATTCTTAATGTGGGACAAATAGACCGCGGATATGAACGCATTGATGAGAAACTTTCACTTCTTGGCGCTAATATTCGAAGAGTTTAAATACAGAAGGTATCATACAAAATAGTATGACACCTTATTCAACAAAATTATTCTACTTTCTGCTCACTAGCGATTTCAAGAAATTGTTCCAATGCATCGCGTAGTATTCCCTCGGGGACAGCGCCAACTTGTCGGTGTAATACTTTCCCACCAGCAATAAACAACATAGTAGGAATACCCTGTACTCCATATCTCCCTGCCCATTCCTGATTCTCGTCAGTGTTCACTTTTGCGACAACCAATTTTCCATCAAAGTCTTTTAGGAATCACCAAGATT
>CAZBCD010000045.1:5977-12055 GCA_964490205.1 uncultured Pelolinea sp.
TTTTGCAATTTTTTCTAAGATTGGCGCAACCATTTTACATGGCCCACACCATGGGGCCCAAAAATCTACAATTACAGGAACTCCCGATTGCAAAACAGATTTTTCAAATGTATCATCCTTTACATGAATAGGTTCATTCATCTTTTTCTCCTCAATAAACTTTTTATATTAATAATTGCTTAGTCAATTTTCAAATTCTATCGTAAGAAATCTACAAAATACAATTATTAATAAATTTTTTATCATTAAATATTAAGGTCTTTATCTTAACTGAATTATTTTTCTCGCTGGTAATCAACAAATCTATACCCTATACCCCTCTCGGTCAAAATATATTTGGGCTTAGTTGGGTCTTTTTCAAGTTTTTGGCGAAGATAATTAATATATAATCGTACATAATGCGGTTCATCCCTATACTCATATCCCCACACTCTTGAAAGTATCTGATCATATGTTAATACCCATCCAGCATTCCTAACAAGATGGTAAAGAAGTCGGTATTCAGTTGGCCGAAGCTTAACCAATTTATCTTCAACCCAAATCTCCCGGCGATTAAAATCGATTTTCAGGCGGCCATCAACTTCAATCACTTCTCCTTCATCACCTCCCTCTGCTTCAACCCGGCGTAATACTGCCTTGACACGGCTAACCAATTCCCGAGGGCTGAATGGCTTAGTCACATAATCATCAGCCCCTAATTCCAATCCCTTAACCCGGTCATCCTCTTCACCTTTTGCGGTCAGCATGATGATTGGGATACTGCTAATTTCTCTAACCATTTTCAAGACCTCAAATCCATCGAGATCGGGAAGCATCACATCCAGCAAGATCAAATCTGGCATACCAGTTCGCATTTTGTCTAATGCTTCATGTCCTTTGACTGCTTCAATGACCTGAAATCCGTCATGCTCAAGATTTAATCGAATGAATCTCAGCATACGTTCTTCATCGTCAACAACCAAAATCTTCTTATTAATAATAGATACCACGATTTACTCTCCAATAATTATGTATTTAGTATTATATGATTGCCTGAGTTATTTTTCAATAATTTGTATTATATTTCAGAAGAAAGTCATGTATTCCTTCCATTTTTTATATTTCCGATATAATACGAATAAATAATAATTTCTATTTTAATTTATATGATGAACATCGGATTCCAGCTTTTTCAACTTCAAGAGATAGATACAGATCTGGATAACGCCCAACAAAGAATTATTGAAATTGATGGGCTAATGATGAACGATACAAGGATCATCAACGTCCAAAATAATCTCAAAAAAGCAAAAAAGCAGCTTGTGGCAGATAACAATGAATTTAATACCATTAGCGGCGATATCCATAATAAAAATATAAAAGTTTCCCAAAGTGAAGCAAATTTATATAATGGTTCAGTAAAAAATCCTAAAGAACTTCAAGACCTTCAAATGGAAATATCCTCGTTAATAAAAACAATTAGAAAATTAGAAGATGCGTTGCTTGAAGTACTGATTCGAGTGGATCAATCCGAAAAAAACCTTGAAATTCATAAGATAGATTTTAAAAACGCAAACTCCAATTTTGCAACGCAATCATCACTACTCCAAGGTGAGAAAAACACTTTACTTGAAAAAATCCAAGGGCTCAATTCCAAAAGAAGTACAATGATTACTCAGATCGATCAGGATAATCAAAACCGTTATGAATCACTAAGAAAATTAAAAAACAGTTTAGCGATCGCAAAATTACAAGATGATGCCTGCGGCGCCTGCGGCGCTGGTCTTACTGCCGGCCAAAGGCAAGAAGCAAGATCGGCATCCAAGCTCTTTATCTGTCCAAGCTGCGGCAGATTCATTTACGGATCTTCTTGATCAAATTGGCAGCTTTTCTATAAACTCTTTCTTTCCTACATTTGAAACCTGTATCATCTTAATACGTGAGGTTTTCCCTTTGATAATCGTGAAATTACTCTGAGAAATATCAAGTTCTTTACTTAAAAATTTTAATAAATATGTATTTGCCTTACCGTTTATAGGTTGTGCCTTAATCTTTATTTTCAACATATCTTTTCCAATATAACCACAGATTTTATCTTGGCGAGCATTTGGGGTTATTTTGACTTTAATTTTTATAGTCATGGCTAGACTGAATGAAAAGGGGTTATTACTGCTGCAAACCGCCCAGTTTTCCCCTCTTCCGCCCTATGTGAATACCAATCACTTGTGTTGCAAGCAGTGCAAATATTTGAATTCTGAATCTTTTTTATTCCATATTTATTTAAAATAATTTGGTTCGCAATTCGTAAATCTAAGTGTATCTTTCCATCTTTCTTTACCAATATTTGTTCAGTATCTATAAATGATCGCTCTACTTCTTCTACAACATCCTTTCCTATTTCATAGTGATCGACGCATATTGAAGGCCCAATGCATGCAACTAAATCTTCCGGTTTACTTGCATGTTTTTCTTGCATTGATTTCACGGTTTCGCCAACCACCCCATTTACCGTACCCTGCCAACCTGCATGTGCAAGCGCAGCAACATTATTTTTAGGATCATACATCATGATTGGAACGCAATCCGCAAAAAGCATCATAATAGTTACGTTTGGTTTATTAGTAATAATCGAATCTGCTTTTTGGTGCGGTTGATCCAGTTTTCTAGAATCCTCAGCATGAATCACTCTATTACTATGTACCTGCCATACATCAAAGATACTATCTTCCCTAAGTGATAAACAACTCGTGATTCTTCTTCTATTTTCGATCACTGATTCACTTGAATCACCAACAGAGGTTGCCAAATTCAAACTTGACCAGGGGTTGGGGCTGACTCCACCATGTCTCATAAATACACCATGAACCAGATTGTAATTGTCTAGCACCGAAAAAGTGTAATATGAAATGTCTCTTTTAGAATGGATAGGCAACTCATTCCTCTTCTAATGCAATTCTTTTTATAGTTCCATCTGATTCGTCTTCAAATGTTTCTTCAATGGCTGGGTATAGGTACCATCCGGTGAAAGCCCCAAACATACAACCGGTGATGGACCTTATTAATGGAGTGCTTTCATGTGAAGTAATTTTTAAAATCGAGAGGTTTGAAGAAGAAATTAATTGCCAAAACCCGTCAACTCCAATTGGAATGATCGCCATTAAAAACCAGATCCAAAATGGAATTTTTTTTATTCGATTTTGGGAAATGTAAAAAATTAAAGCAAATATGAGCATTGCCCCATAAATCGCTACATCCCGCTGGCAAATTGCGACCTTATAACCAGCACTTTCATTTCCAATGATTTCTCTAGATTCTTGAACACTTTCAGCAAACACACCAAATACCTCATTAAGCGGTCTTATTCCACTACCTTTCTCGGAATAGGCAGGATAAAACACTTGTTCACCAAATAAGAACCAAGACCGGTGTGCAAATTGGTGGCAGAAATTACTATAGATCTTATAAATTGTTCTTCCCAGTTGTGTGATTTCATATTTCATTAATACCGGTGCCATGAAAGCTAAGAATAAGAAAAAGAAGAGTATAACAATTACAAGAATTATGAAATTTCTACGGAACCAGGAAAAGAAATCCAATGGGCGTTTATGGTCATTTTTCATATAAACCTAATACAAAGGTTCTACGACTTCAATTTGTGTCCCCTCATAAGTATTATTGGTTACATCACCCGGGTTGTATGCAACGTGAGGTGTGGTCCAGCGAAAGATCCATTTTGCATCCTCCGGCAATGTGTTCACGCACCCATGTGATTTTGGTGTTCCAAAATCGCTGTGCCAAAAAGTTGCATGAATCGCAATACCCTCCCCAACAAACAGAGATGTCCAAGGAATTGCCATTGTATCCCACCCGGCTCCAGTCCCACCACCGCTCATATGCAAGGAAACCAATTTTCGCCATATCCAATGTGTGCCAGGAGTAGTGGCCCATTCATCAACCGGAATTCCGTATTCATCCAACTTCTTTCCTGTTGACACCTGGCAGAAATAAATCTCATTATTTCCTTCATAACACGATAATGACTGCTGGTTGACATTTATAATTATTTTTTTATTTTCCGCTTCTGGATTGATTGGTGTAATTTCATCTTCAGTCACTCTCCGGAAAGCTCGAGCATCTGCCCAAAAGATATCACCATAAGAACCGTATCTCTCATTAACCCGATATAAGATACGGCCATCTGAAGCTGTCTGGATTTCATCAACCCATATCACCTGGCTGTAATACAGCCGCCATAATGTTGTGGACGCTTCACTCAACCATGGTGCCTTCGCTGGGGGATTGGCTAATTCTAAATTCACATAAGGAACGGTCATCTCCACCCACATTCCCCGTTCATCGCCATAAACAGGTAATTCACTTATTGGCTCATTTGGAATGTTCCTGACCTTTTGTAAACTAGGATAATATATATATCCCTCGGGTGTCTCCACCCATCTTTTATTTGGTCTACCCGCCGGTGATTCCCCAATGACTTCTCGCAACCAGACAACACATTCATCTTCAACGAGATTTCGTACAACCGGACTTTCAGCTGTCGGTTTACTTCTGATTGGTAGCGCACTTGGCAAATAAACGTTATTTCTTCCTAAGATTTCTCCCACCGGCCATTCATCTAATCCTAGTATTTTTAGATTCAATGACGGCAATAGAGCTAATCCCCCTAACCCTACGAGGGATTTTGTTAAGAAACACCTACGGTCAATCGGAGTATTTTTATCTAACATATCTATTAATTACCCTGAATTTTCATTTCTGTCAATCGGAAACAGAAAGTATCTCATCTTTAAGACTGCTTCCATGAATCAACATTTCATATAAAGATTCCAATTCCCTTCTCCACTGAATATCATTCGCATGGTATGGAAATAGATCCCTAACTAACGTGTAAATTTTCTGTGTTCCGGTACCCATTTTTCCCTCATGAGAAATCTTTTTTCGCAGATCTATTCCCCGGGAAGCTGTATATATCTCAATTGCTAAAATTTTATTAGTATTCCTTATTATCTTCCATAAATTTATTGCTGCATTATATGCATTTGCATTATGATCTTCCTGGTTTGCAGATGTAGGCAGTGATTTGATAGAATCTGGAGTAGCTAGAGTTTGATTTTCCAACGCTAATGCGGCTGCGGTATATTGCAGAATCATTACACCTGAATTAAGCCCTTCATCTTCTGAAGAATCAACCAGCATCGCCGGAAGGCCATTATTTAAATTTTTATCTAATAATCGAAACGTACGCCTTTCTGAAATAGCGCCCAACTCTGCCAATGCAATACTCAAAAAATCCGCTGCCAAACCTACTGGTTCACCATGGAAATTGCCACCTGAAATGACTTTATCGCCACTCACGATCAAAGGGTTATCGGTAGCTGCGTTTATCTCTTTGGTGATAATTTCCCTCACAAATTTTTCTGTTTCTTTAATAGCACCGTGAACCTGTGGAGCACATCTCAATGAATATGCATCTTGAACCTGATTCAAACTGTCTATGTAAGAGCTTCCCTTTATAATCTTTCGAATATCAGCAGCACTTTCTATTTGCCCTTGAAAATTTCTGGCTTTTTGAATATCACAATGAAAAGGATCCGACCTACCACACATTGCTTCTAGGCTCAACGCCACCGCTATATTAGCTATTTTTGATAATGCATTCGCATCTGCAATGCAAAGAGCTGTGATAGCAGCTGAAAAAGTAGCCCCATTTAGTAATGCCAATCCATCTTTATGTGTGAATTCTATTCTTTCAATTCCTGCCTTTAGCATCGCCTGTTTTCCAGAGATTAACCTTCCCTTAAAAAGAGCTTTACCAGAGTCTTTTTCCAAATCCAAATCATCCCGCAACAGCACTAGTCCAAGCTGTGCAAGCATACAAAGATCACCCGAAGAACCTAGTGATCCTTTTGAAGAAATCTGAGGGATCACCCCTTTATTGAGCATCTCCACGAGTGTAGAAACGATCTTTAATTTCACTCCAGATAAACCTTTCGCAAGAGCATTAATACGTACCGCCATTGCAGCCCTGACAATTTCTTCAGGTAAGGGCTCGCCAGTTCCAACCGCATGGCTGAAGATCAA
>CAZBCD010000046.1:0-12015 GCA_964490205.1 uncultured Pelolinea sp.
CGCCTGTGGTATTCTTAAATAATCACTGTTGCACTTGATACTTGAATCCAAGTCATAATATATCATGTATTTTTCAAATTTCAATCAGGTTTTTTATTAGCATGAATAACTTTTAAGGTGTGGGGGCAGTTCATTTCGCTAAAATCCCCTATTGACAAATTATGAAAAACTTCATAAACTATGGTATAGTGGTATGACCAACATACCACTTGGATAAAAGTTATAGGAATGGAGAAAAAAATGTATAAGAAAAAATTGTTTGTCTTCTTCTTAGCAGCATTAATACTTGCTTCCTGCGGTACGATTCCCGATCTTGGAATCGGCGGAGAAAGCGTGGAAGAAGAACTGGAATTACAGGAGATTAAGCCTGAACCCACTGAAGCCGTTTTGCCGGAAAGTGTTTATTATCGTGACGAATTAGAAGAAGACCCCAATAAGGATTGGGGGCTGCGCGTGATCTCTGGTTTGGAAGAACAAATGATCTGGAATCTAATGGATGGAAAAATTCGCTTTCGGACTCTGCCGCCTAATGACGTGAACTTCATCTTCTTCAATAAGCACAACAGCTACGAGGATGTGATCGTTCAGGCCGAAGTGGAGAATTACGGACCCCTCGATCAAGAGTTCTCATTAATCTGCCGCGCGTCTGAACATGGATGGTACGAGATGCGTCTCAGCAGCTCAGGCTATTACGAATTGCTTCGCTTCGACCAATATAGAAAAGATGAAGGCCAAAACGCATATATCAATCTCCTCGAAAAGCGCCTCAATAGCACTCTCATCGACGCCGGTTTGGACAAGAATGTGTTCTCACTTTCCTGTGTTGGTTCAACCATTTCAGCCTTCATAAATGGTGAACAGCTCTACTTCAAGAAACGGCCTATAGCAATCGAAGACGATCACTATAGCGAAGGAACCATTGGTTTTGGTATTCTTGGGTACGGGAAAGAACTCGATATGACCTTCAACTCGGTTGAAGCGATCAAACCCTAGTGCAATTGATTCCTTGATTTCAAAAAGAGGAAGGAAGACCTTGCCTTCCTCTTTTCATTTAACCTTGCACCTGTATTGATTTTCGATATAATCAAACACATGATCCAATCTGGATGGGGATTCTAAATGCCTATTAACTATCTTAATTTACAGCCGCAGATCAAAGACTACTGCGAACAAGCCAAATCAATCTATAAAAGCCGTACGCATAAAATTGATCAAGCTCTTGATTTACTGCATCGCTGTGCTGATGAAATCACATCCGGAGCGCTTCAAGACGTTTCCACTCTTACATCTCCCCATGCCAAAAGCCGCTGTGCGCGTCCCAACAATGAGCGCATAGACCAAAGTTACGGATTGATTAATAAAGAACAATATGTCCTCCTCGCCTCCGATGGATCCCAAATTACATCCAATCATCATGACGCGCTTCCGATATCGCTGATAAACATCTCGGGGATCTTCTACCAACCGAACAGTGGAAAAGCGCCTGAAATCCAAACATTTTCAGAATTCGTAAGAAACACTGAAAAGGATATTGTATTAGAAATGATCCCCGAAGATCAAGTTTATATGATCAGGAGTGTTGCCGAAGCGGGTATGCTGGCTAATTGGCATTCTGAAAGCGACCTGCCAATCATCGCGATCAGTGATGGCCCATTGGAACTCTTTCATGAGCCGCGGACCAGCGCAGATCACCAACATCTATTTCAAGAGTATTTAGGGACACTCCAGAAAATTCATCAGGCAGGAAGAATATTGGGCGGGTATATCGATAAGCCCCGCGCAGACCTGGTTATCCGCATGCTTGAGATTATCTACAAATCTGGATCGGAACTAGATCTATCCAATATCTCAGATGCAGATATTTTTTCTCGCCTTTTAAAACCCGGCAGTCGGTCAGCGATCTTTCAATTAAATTCTCCTTCCAGCAATTATTACACAGGGCCTCTCGCAATCCAATTCTTCTATCTAAATGTAGGGCGAAAGGACAAACCCTGGATCGTTCGGATAGAGATCAACAGATGGACCGCAGATGATATAGTCAGTGTGTGTTTACTTCATCAAGCACTACTAGGCCAATGCCACCTCATGGGCAGCCAGCCCTACCCGTATATACTCCACCGCGCTCATGAAGAAGCGGTTGTCCATTTTGACGAAAAAGAAAAACTCACTTCTCTGCTTTCATTTTTACTTCAGCAATCTGGGGTTGAAATCGGCAGCAGGTCATACAAGTCGTCTGCAAAAGAATTACAGAAAAGAACGAGGATGAAATAGAAAATGAAAGAGATCTCTGTAGGGCGCTTACTGCGCTCAAATACACGCGGGTGTGTAGTTGGCTGCCATGTCAGTCGGCCATCACCCGCCTTTGGTTCGATGATCTATATTCCTACAGAAACCGGCAGGGTTTTTGGCTTGGTGTATGACATCCATATTGACGATGATGGACTTGTCCGTCAATTAGCCGCTGCTGGCAGCGTACCAGATGAGATTATTCTAGATAATCGCACAAACAGGAATGTACCGGTGGAAATGAGCATCATATTTATAGGATATTCTATTGACAGAAAAATATCCCATTTGCTTCCACCCCGCCCACCTTTATCGCTGGACGAAATGTATATTTGTGATGCCGAAGATTTACGGAACTTCACCGACGCCGGGCATTTTGGATATTTCCGCCACATCATTTTCAAAAAGGACATGCCTGCCGGAGAACTGCTTTCCGCGCATCTTCAGGCAGCTAATACAGCACAGAGAGATAGCGGAAACCCCAACTGGATCAACGAAGCCATTCAGGAGATCATCGTTCTCCTGCGTAATAATCATAAGTTAATGACCAATGTGCTCGGCTCAATCAGCGACACCTTCCTGGTTTCCAGCTAAAACGATGAAGGAGACTTTACATGGCAGATAAAAAAACGGAAAAGACAAGCATCAACAACCCTATCGGATATGTTGTTGGCGGAGGATTAAAAGCAAATCTCCATATTCGCCTAACTGTGCCTGCTTTTTCCATACAAGAAGGATCCTTTATCGTTTTAAAAAGCGGAAATTGGCAATTTTACGGCATTGCGACTGACCTGCAGCTAGGCGCAACAGACCCGCGCTTTGCTGATGACCAGATGGAAAACCGCCTTCCGCCCGGTATTGTGTCACTTCTTCATGGCCAGACGTTGTATACAAACCTGATAATTCTCCCATCATTAATGCTGGAAAACGGTCCGGATTTAGATTCGCCAGAATATACCGCCTGGCGGAAATCGATAGACATCGGCGAGAAAGAAGAACCGCGTCCTGTGCCAGTGAAGACCGTTCCTGTCCACCACGCGAAGGCATTTCTCGCCAGTAAAGGAAATATTGCCGAGATTTTCGGTAAAGAAACTGTAGACGGGAATTTTGTTATCGGCCATACCCGCGAACAAAAGCATTCAGTATGTATCAATCTGGATAAACTCATTCAGCGATCTTCAGGAATTTTTGGAGCCACTGGTTCCGGTAAATCCTTCCTTGCGCGCATCATTCTTACAGGTTTGATCGACCATGACCGATCATCCGTGCTTGTCTATGATATGCACAATGAATACGGGATGGATGATACCGCGTCAGACACCGGGCAAAATGTGATTGGACTGCGGTCTGCGTTTGGCCGCACAAAGGTGCAGATTGTCGGCTTGGGCAGCTGCGCGGATATTCGCGGAAAATCGCCTGATTTCAATTTGACTTTGTCCTATGAAGACATCATGCCTGAAGATATAGAAATTCTGACCCGGGAATTGAACCTGAAAGAAACTACCTCGGCAACTCTGGATGCGCTCGTTCAGGATTTCGGGCGCTCCGGCTGGTTTGGCAAGTTTAAAACTATGAAACATGGGAAAATGATTGAAGAGGAAGGGAAACGGGTACCTGCCCCTGACAGTGTAACTTTTTGGTCAAATCAGAGCGGCATCCATCCAATGGCGGTACAAGGACTGCATAGCAAACTTAAGCGCCTTTTCAATAAACCATATATTGTAGAAAATCCACCCTCCGACAGCATCCAGGCAGTTATCGATAGTCTAAAAAAGGGCAAGCATATCGTTCTGTCATTTGGTAAATTTGAAACCGATTTGGATTATCTCCTGATTTCAAACCTGCTCACCCGCCGCATCCGCGCTGAATGGGAAAAGATGACCAACCAATTCCGCAATGGAAAATCCCCTGAACCGCGCCAATTGGTGATCACTGTAGAAGAAGCTCATAAATTACTAAATCGGGAAATGGCGGCGCAAACCACATTCAGTACAATCGCGCGTGAGATGCGAAAATATTACGTTACTCTACTCGTTATTGACCAGCGCCCATCACAAATCTATGATGAAGTGATGTCCCAGTTAGGAACGCGCATCTGTGGTTGGTTGGGGGATGATGATGATATCCACGCTGTCCTTTCCGGCCTGGCAGGAAGGGAAACATTACGCGGTATGCTGGCACGGTTGCAGCCAAAAGAAGAGGTACTGCTTCTGGGTTGGGGAGTACCAATGCCGATTTTAGTACGCTCCCGTCGGTATGACGCGGATTTTTATAAGGATATCAAACACAGTAGAAAAGAGGATTTTGACCAAAAAGCCGCGATAAATTCGCTTTATCCGGATTAAACAGGCAATTAAACAAGCAATACTAAACTGATGATAACCCCAAGGAGCACCCCGGTGATCACTTCAAAGGGGGTATGCCCCAGCATTTCTTTAAGGTCTTCTTCCGGTAAATGGCGGCTTTCAATGAAGTTCTTCATTATCTCGTTGATTCGCTCCGCGTGTATTCCGGCCTGCCTGCGTACACCAGCCGCATCGTAGATAACGACCATCCCGATCGCCACGGCTAACGCAAATATGGATGTGTCAAATCCATCCCGAAAACCGATTGAGAGCGCCACCGCGGTTACAAGCGCTGAATGGGAACTTGGCATACCGCCTGCGCTGAACATGATGCCCCAATTCCAGCGTTTGTTTAGGATGTACTCAAGGGGAAATTTAAGGAACTGACCAGCCACCCAAGCGGTTACTGCCGCGATCAGTACTCTATTTTGTAGAAGATCAGCAATTACGTCATTCATTTCTCTAAGGGAGACTTGCTTCCATCCTCTTCAAGCTGCTGTACTTTCAGCTCCGCGCTGTCCAGAAGCTTTTGACAGTGCTGAATAAGCGCTTTTCCTCGTTCAAACATCGCGACAGATCTTTCTAATCCGCTCGGCTCATTTTCCAGGTTGGAGATAATTTCCTCCAGCTCAGCCAATGCTTTTTCATAATTCAGATTCTCAATAGAAGCTGGTTTCTTCGCCATTTTGTCTTATTCCTTTTCCTTGACTCCGGTTACATCCGCGGAAATAATTCCATCTGAAACATGGACGGATATATCCTGGTCTAATTGTACACGTTTGATTGTAGTGATCACACTTCCATCCTTATCCTCAACCAATGCGTATCCCCTTCCTAAAACATGGCGGGGATCAGAAGATATAATCTTTTCTTCCATCAATTCAAGCTTCTGTCCCTCTTGTAAAAAAAAACGATTAACAAAAAAATCCATTCGTAAACTAGAATTATCTAGCTTTTGCATACATTGTTTTATCTGCCATCCCGGCGATAAAAGATCAAGCTCATTCTTTGTCTCCATCAATTCAGACCTGTGTTGCTCTAAAACATTTACCATCGTCTGCTCAAGCAGAAATTTCCATCCTTTCAGTGCGATATTTATATCGTTGATATCTGGTACCGCCATTATTGCCGCGCCGGTTGGCGTAGGCGCGCGCAGATCAGCGGCAAAATCCGTGAGAGTAAAATCTGTTTCATGACCTACTCCAGATATCACCGGTGCTTCTGATGCTGCCACTGCTCGTATGACCTGCTCATCATTGAATGCCCATAAGTCTTCCAGCGAACCGCCCCCCCGACCAATCAGGATCACATCTGGATGGACAAATTCATTCAACCTCTCCAGCGCTTTCACAATTTGCGCTGGCGCTGCCTCACCCTGGACTGATGCGGGTGAAAGAACTACCTCCACCATCGGGAACCGGCTCAAGAGAGATTTGAGCATATCCTGCAGTGCTGCTGCGGTGGGAGACGTGACAATACCTATCAATTTGGGTTGAGTTGGAATAGGGCGCTTGCGCTCCTCTTCAAAAATGCCTTCAGCCGCCAATTTTTCTTTCATATGGAGAAATTCTTGGTATAAGCGTCCTTCACCCGCAGCGCGGATGCCGTCCACATACAGTTGATACAGCCCGCCCCCCTCGTATACGCTGACATATCCATGTACTTCAACCAGCATACCATCACGAAACACGCCTGCCAATCTGTTCGCGTGTACCCGCCAGATAACGCACCGCACTGAAGCATCCATATCTTTTAAAGTGAAATAGATATGGCCGGAACGTGGTTTTGAAAGGTTGGACACTTCCCCCGCCACCCAAATATCCATCAGGTTTTCATTGCTTTCCAGCAATGCGCGGATATACGCGTTAAGGTCGGAGACAGAATATGCCTGTTGTGTATATTCACTGAAATGATCAAACATATCGCAAGGATACCTTTGTTGCACAGGGATGTCAAACAACCACTTATATTTGGGATAGAATATGGTTTGATAATATGTAAAAATTAGGAGTTCAGATGGACCATCTCTGGTCACCTTGGCGCATGAATTATATCCGCAGGCAAAAGACACCGAAAGGATGTGTGTTTTGCGACGCGGTTCAAAAAGAAGACGGGGAAGACAACCTTATCGTGGCACGCGGAGAGTGCGCGTTTGTGATCCTGAATAGATATCCCTACACCAGCGGGCATATCATGATCGTGCCGTTTAATCACGTGGATACTTTTGAGGGGATGGATGAAGAAACCTGCACTGAAGTAATGCTTTTAATCCGCCAGGGCATCTCCGCGTTGGACCGTGTTTATAAACCAGATGGTTACAATATGGGCGCGAACCTGGGGGCTTCCGCGGGGGCTGGAATCAAGAACCACATCCACTTTCATCTCGTTCCCCGTTGGGATGGCGACACAAATTACATGACTTCGATCGGGGGCACTCGTGTTTTACCTGAAGATCTGAGCGAAACTTTAGAACGGCTTAAGAATGCTTGGCCAAAGTAGAAGAAATCCAAGAAACAGGCATGGATGATCATATTATTATTCGTCCAACTGAGGAAAATGACCGTCCTTGGATACGCGGGGTTATGCGAAAATGGTGGGGATCTGAATCAGTGGTCGTACGGAAGACTAAGTATAAACCCGCGGATATGGATGGATTTATCGCTTTGCTTAATGGGGAGAAAGTTGGACTTGTGATATTGCGTTACGATGAAACACTCTGTGAAATCATGAGTCTAACAATATCAGGTACGCATCCACAGATCGGCAGGCAATTGATATCATCAGCTGTAGAAGATGCTAAGAAACATAATTCCGAAAGAATGATTGTGGTGACTACGAACGATAATACCAACGCACTTCGTTTTTATCAAAATTTAGGGTTCCACCTACAGGAACTGCGTGCGGGCATCGTAAAAGAATCCAGAAAAATAAAGCCGCAAATCCCACTGATTGGTAATTATCATATCCCAATCCGAGATGAAATTGAGTTGGAAATGATTTTATGACAGCAGAAAAACGAATTCTTACAGCTGCCTCCTGGGCAGCCAGTGTACTGCCTGTATCCATCAAGAAGTTACTATATAAAATCCCCTTCCTATCGCGGTTGATCCGCCGCTCGCTGAACGCGGCCGCGCCGGAAGGTTTATCTGAAGTAACTATTGCCGCAGGAGCTGCCAAGGGATTGCGGATTTACCTCTATCTGCAGTCAGAAAAAGATTACTGGTTGGGTACATATGAATCCGACCTTGGTGCTGCCGTGCGGAAACTTATCCAACCCGGTGATGTAGTATATGACGTAGGCGCCAATGTGGGCTATATCAGTCTAGTCAGCGCACGGCTTAGCGGGAAAAGTGGAAAAGTGTTCGCCTTTGAAGCACTGCCTGCAAACGTTGACCGTCTACGTGATAATGTATTGATTAACACGCTTGATTCACGGATCACTGTTACCCATGCGGCAGTTATCGATACTGTGCAACCGGCTACCTTTCTTACCCATTCATCAGGCTCGATGGGAAAAGCGTTAGGTTCCTCCGGACGGAACGAACAATACAACGACCGTATCACTGTGCCGGGTTTGGCATTGGACGCTTTTGTGTATGATGAAAACCATCCCGCACCAGATGTCATCAAAATGGATATTGAAGGCGGTGAAGGCAGCGCGTTAGCCGGTATGCCGCGCCTTTTAGCGGAGAAAAGACCTATCCTGTTGATCGAATTACACGGTGAAAAAGCCGCCCGCCAAGTGTGGAACAATTTACAGAGGTATAATTACAGCTTGCATCAGATGAAACGCGGATATCCAAAAATTACTCGTATCAGCGCGCTGGACTGGAAAGCGTATATCATCGCTGTTCCGGAACGGAAAATTAGCCTATTAACATAAAAACCGGCGTTTGCTTCGCCGGCTTATTATGTAAAAAATGTGTTTTTCAAGGTTTACGGTTCCTCAGGCACAACCATCATCATTACAAGGTAGGCCATGAATGTCGCACCGCCCGCGATTAATCCTAACACGAACAGCAGCCGAATGATAGTTGGATCAATATTGATATATTCAGCTAAACCTGCGCAAACGCCCGCGATCATGCGGTCATCCTTTGAGCGGTAAAGTCGCGTTGTATCTCCGTTTGACATGATTTTTCTCCTCTCATTCAATATTCTATAACATATACGGTTTTAATGCTGTTTGGTTGCGCTCGGGAGCGATTTTGATAATCTCATTTACGTAGTAGATCAGTCAGTATATCTTTTGCCATTTTCGCGTCCGCTTTTCCGCGTGATTCCCGCATCACCTGGCCAACAAACCAACCTATCAAAGATTCTTTTCCGGCTTGAAACGCGCTTGCTTCTTCAGGATGATCATCAATAATCTTGCTGCATATCGCGCGGATTTGCGCGTCATCCCTGACCTGAGTCAATCCCTGCTCATCAGCTAATTTCGCTGGTGATTTCCCGGTATCCTGGACAGCTTGAAGGAGTGACTTTCCGGTGGTAATATTTATCGTTCCCGCATCCACCAATTTCAGCAGTTCCACAAGGTATGCTGGTGTAAGTTGCATTGCCCTTGGATCTAAATGCTGATTTTTTATCATCCTCAGCACATCGTTCATCAGCCAGTTAGAGACCTTTTTGGGCTCACCCTGATACGCTTTTACTGCTTTTTCAAAGTACTCTGATAAGCCTCGCTCAAGGGTTAAGATATCCGCGTCATACATGGGCAAACCGTACTGGTCTGAGAAACGCTGCCGCCGGTCAAGCGGTCGCTCAGGAAACTCTTTTAGGATCTCTTCTTTCCATTCGCCGCTTATCCGCAGCGGAAGCAGGTCCGGTTCACGGAAGTAACGGTAATCCGCCTCAGTTTCCTTTGAGCGCATTTTACGCAGCACGCCCGCGTCCTCATCCCATTCCAGCGTCCATGCCTGAATCGCATTTCCTTTTTCAACTTCTCGAATCTGGCGGTCGATCTCTTTGCGGATCGCGTCTCGAAGGGAATCAATCGAGTTCACGTTCTTGATCTCGGTTTTTTCATTAAGCACGTCACTTCCCTTCAGCCGGATGGAAACATTTCCATCGCACCGCAAATTTCCTTTTTCCATATCCGCTTCAGAAATACCCAGCCATCGCAGCAGTTGGCGCAGTCTGATTAGATACTGGGCAGCTTCGTCCGCTGTGCGTAGGTCTGGTTCTGTTACCATCTCAATCAATGGCACTCCACAGCGATTAAAATCCACCATCCTTTTATTGCGTGCATTCTTTGTTTTGCCCGCGTCTTCCTCGATATGCAGTTTATGAATGCGCACATTTCGGATATACCCTTTTCCCCGTGGGTCAGCAGTTTCAGGAATCGGGAGATCAATAAGTCCACCTACCGCGATCGGTTTATCAAATTGCGATATCTGGTAACCCTTGGGAAGGTCGGGATAGAAATAATTTTTTCGGTCAAAATATGAGATCGGCTGCACATGTGCGTGCATCGCTTCCGCCAGCAGCACTGCTTTTTCAACCACATTCTCGTTCAGTACCGGTAGTACGCCTGGCAACCCGCTACATACTGGACAGATATTTGTATTCGGCGGATCTTCCCATGAAACCGCTTTGCAGGAACAAAAAATCTTCGTCCTGGTATTAAGCTGGATGTGTGTCTCTAATCCAATGACTGCTTCATATTCAGCCATGCAACACCTCCCTCAGAACTGCGGGGCGCGATGTTCGCCATTCCGCATTCAGAGTTGCCTGTTCGTACGCGTGAGTGAGCTGCAGCAGGACGCCTTCAGTAAAATCTGGGCCAAGAAGCTGCACTCCGATTGGCAATCCGTCTGCATCTAATCCGCCCGGGAAGGAAATTCCGGGGATACCGGCATGGTTTGCCGGAACAGCCAGCTGATCGGCGTACTGCATGAGCACAGAATCACCATACACATCTTTCATCGGAAACGCGGTAGTTGGAGTCG
The DNA here is from genome assembly GCA_964490205.1 of uncultured Pelolinea sp. Taxonomy (GTDB): domain Bacteria; phylum Chloroflexota; class Anaerolineae; order Anaerolineales; family Anaerolineaceae; genus Pelolinea. The sequence continues at coordinate 10,583 of CAZBCD010000046.1, forward strand.
TTGGTGTCAACAGGGCATCCAGTTTGTATTTACCATTCGGGTCAAATGCCCCCTCAAAATCCCTGCGGATGAGAGTTCTCACCTGAAGCGCCCTTTGGTAGTACTGTTCACTATATTGAGCCGCGCTGACATACATTCCCATCAATATACGTGATTTTGGCTGTAATCCAAATCCCTCTCCGCGTGATTTTCGGTACATCGTTTTCAAATCATTGGTCTCACTGCCTGTCCTATGGCCATATTTAACCCCATCAAATCGGTGTAGGTTAGAGGCGGCTTCCACTCGGCTGATCACAAAATATACGGGAACTCCATAGCGTGTGTTTGGCATCGGCACATCTTCGATGATCTCTGCGCCCAGCGCCCGATACACGTCCGCAGCCTTCAGGACTGCGTCTCGGATTTCTGTTGGGACTGACTGCTGCAGATATTCTCCAGTTTCTAGATTAGGGAATGTGATCTGAAAATAATCTGGTGAAAACCCAATTCGCTTTCCTTTGATTTCTTTTTCCAGTAATTCAAGATAATCAGGAACCGGAAGGTTCGCACCTGTCGCGTCTCTTGTATCCGATCCGGCGATCGCATGCAGCATCAGCGCGGCATCTTTTGCATTCCTTGCTAAAGGACCTGGACAATCTAACGAAGATCCAAAAGCGATCAACCCATATCGGGAAACACGCCCATACGTTGGTTTCAATCCCACTACACCGCAAAATGCTGCTGGCTGGCGTATGGATCCGGCTGTATCCGTTCCCAGTGACAGCGGCGCTTCACCGGTGGCCACTGATGCCGCACTCCCTCCTGAAGAGCCTCCCGGTACACGGCTGGTATCCCAGGGGTTGCGGGTGGAAGGTTGAAATGCGGAGGATTCCGTAGATGAGCCGTATGTAAATTCATCTAAATTTACTTTTCCCAGCAGAACAGCGCCCGCGGACTGCATCCGCGCGACAGGTGTTGCTGTATATGGTGAAATGAAATTTGCAAGAATACGTGAGCTGGCTGTTGAGGGAGTATCCTTGACACAAAAAATATCCTTGATCGTGGTCGGTATCCCTGCCAAAGGTCCGGGGTCTTCCCCTTCAGCAATCATCTTATCTATCGTCTCAGCTTGTGCACGTGCGGATTTTTCCGTTAGCGTTATAAAAGCATGTACCCGCTCAGCATCTTCTTTAGTTTCTGGGCCGCTCTCCAATTCACCGGGTCGTCCGTCCACCTGTTTGATTCTCTGAAGGCATGACTCAAGAACCTCAACCGCGGATGCCTGTTTTGAGAATATATGGTCTCTTATTTCTACTGCGGAAAGATCACATAATTGCATGAATTCTCACTTTAATGTAGTATGGGGAATGTCCGGAACAATAATGAATCCATCATCTACGACGGTGCTGAACCCCAAAATTAGCACCACCCGTAAATGTGTGAAATCTCCTCAA
>CAZBCD010000047.1:0-11793 GCA_964490205.1 uncultured Pelolinea sp.
GAGACCACACTATTTACATTGCTAAGTGGTACTAAAAATGGGGTGCACCTCAATCCATCACTTGCTTTTATTAATATCAATCCATTTTTTACCCTGGGATTTGCTATATCTAAAATATCAATTAATTTGTAGCCAATGTAATCTCTCGCCACGCCATTGTATTCTTCAGATATTTCAAGTAATTCAATTTCAGTGTCACTTGAGGAAAATTCATATGGCGCATAAACCTCCCCGGAAATCCTCACATATTCAAAATCACCATTGGCTTGCGAAAGAATTAATGTTGCAGTAAAAATGACTAGTAACGAAATAGTGATGACCAGATAAAAAGCAGTTATCTTTTTATTTGCATCAAGCGACTTTTCTGGATGATAAATACCGGCTTTTTGAATTGCAGCATGAAGTTTCCTAACAACTAAACCTCCAAATATTACACCGGATCCAAAGGAAACCACAGATGATAAAAGAATCACTAGAAAAGTTAACACGTCTGAGGGAATTGCAGCAAAGAATTGGAAAACTATGATATTAGACGCAGATGAAATCCCAGCAGCTAAATAAAATGAAAGATTGAATTTTTTTTGCTTATTTCCAATCAAAAACAGGTCGATGATCAATCCAGCTGCGATATTGACAATCAAAACAATTAAACCGTGAGTATTGCCTGTCAGGAATTCCACGATGCCCTTTATTACTCCGGCTGCGGTTGCAGCGCCAGGTTTCCGAATCATTGAAGCGGCAAGCATCAACCATAGGATATGTAAGCCAGCAGCCCACTGTGTTGTCCCTGCGAATCCGAGAAATGATTGGAAGAAATCACCGATCATATTGATATAAGTGCTAGTGATTCCACCAACAGCGGCTAATGCTGCCATCAACATCAAATCACGTGTGCTGAAATAATATTTTTCCTTCTTATCCAATTCTTTCACCAATAAATAGTAAATGCCAGCATTTCTTTACAAATGCTGGCATTTAATAACCTTCTACTTTTGAAGAAAGCATCGCATCTCCTTTCCAAATACGGGAGGCATAAGTGTTTCCGCTTATACCCTTTCGGTTATATTTCCTTAGACATGGTCCTTAGGAAAGTAAACTCGAAGATGTTACTGTCTAAAAATTATATCATAGGTTGGCAAATCATAGAAATTTCAAGATAAATATCGATAGTTTATAGAAACCGTATAGTGAGAAAACCTCATCAAATTTGTTTTTTTAGCTACGCAAGTATGAGATGTATCTATCTTCTGTTGGTTCGGCTTAAAAAGTACCTGCGGTATGATTTGATATAATTCAATTTGGATGGTTATTTTGACCAGATTCAAGTTCCAAAAGAAATATCCAGGGCTATTCTTTCGTTTCATAATTTATAATTTCTAATACTTGCTCTCTGAATCATTTTGAAAGGACCTTTCATGATTGACGAAACACCCAAACCAACTGATTTTATTCATGAAGCAGTAGCTGAAGATCTACAAAATGGACGCTTTTCATACGTAAAGACCCGATTACCGCCAGAACCAAATGGTTATCTGCATATCGGTCATGTCAAGGCGTTTTTGATCGACTATAATATCGCTAAAGACTTTGGTGGGGAACTGGACCTTCGATTCGATGACACGAACCCGGCTAAAGAAGAAACGGAATTCGTGGATTCTATCCAGAAGGATGCTCGTTGGTTGGGTATCGAATGGAAAAAGGTTTTATTTTCGTCTGATTTCTTCAGTTTGCTTTATGAATGGGCGATCAAACTGGTCAAAAAAGGCAAAGCGTACGTGGACGATCAAACCCCGGAAGAGGTCAGAAAGAATCGAGGTTCTTGGACCCAGCCAGGCGTTGAGAGTCCCTGCCGGAATCGTTCGGTTGAAGAAAACCTTGATCTGTTGCAGCGGATGAAAATTGGCGAGTTTCCAGATGGATCTCGCGTCCTGCGCGCGAAGATCGATATGGCGCATGGGAACATGAACATGCGCGATCCAATCTTGTACCGGATTATTCACGAACCCCCTCACCATCGTACGGGTAAGGAATGGTGCATTTATCCTATGTATGATTGGGCACAAGGCCAAAATGATGCAATGCATGGGGTTACACATTCGCTGTGTTCAATTGAATATGAGGACCATCGCCCGCTGTACGAATGGTTCCTAAATGAGTTGGAAATTGAAAACAAACCTCGTCAAATCGAGTTTGCTCGGTTAAATTTGACCTATACAGTCTTAAGTAAGAGAAAGTTGCGCCGCTTGGTCGAAGACGAACATGTAGACGGGTGGGACGATCCACGAATGCCAACCATCAGGGGAATGCGACGGCGTGGTTACACTCCAGAATCATTACGCGACTTTATTGCTCGCACGGGTGTTTCTAAAACGATCAGTGCCCGGGCGGGGGTGATGGTCGATGTCGCCATATTAGAAGCCTGTGTCAGAGATGATCTGAACAAACGCTCGTCACGAAAGCTGGCTGTTCTGGATCCGATTAAAGTCGTGATCGAAAACTATCCAGAAAACCTGACGGAAGAATTCGATATCGATAATAACCCGTCGGATCCTTCAGCCGGGACCCGGAAAGTCCCATTTTCCAGAGTGATTTACATCGATAAAGATGATTTTCGAGAAGAACCACCACCCAAATATTTTCGTCTCTCCCCCGGGCGGGAAGTGCGCTTGCGGAATGCCTACTTTATCAAATGTTTGGACGTGATCAAGGATGTAAACGGGAATATTGTAGAACTTCAATGCAGCTATGACCCAGCAACACGAGGTGGCGGCGCTCCTGATGGGCGCAAAGTCAAAGCGACTATCCACTGGGTTTCTGCTTCTCACGGGGTGCCTGCCGAAGTACACCTGTATGATCAGCTGTTCAACAATCCTGATCCAGAAGCCAGCGGCGATTTTATTGCTGATATTAACCCGGACTCAATACGTATCCTTACCAATTGTTTAGTTGAGCCAAGTTTAAAGGATGCGCAGCCAGGAGACCAATTTCAATTCGAAAGATTGGGATATTTTTGCGTCGATACCCAATTGATGCCTGATAAGCTTGTATTCAACCGGACTGTGAGTCTTAGGGATAAATGGGCAAAAATTAAAAAAGCGAACGGAAAAAACCGGTAAGAAACATTCAGGAAACAGTTTTGGATAGGTGCTACAAATTTTATTTGGAGTTGTTAAAACCTCCAGGTATGCCCGTGCCAACAAAATTCTGAATGACCTTCTACCGAGCGATCGATTAAAGTTCCCATCCTAAACATCCTTTCTAGTGAAAGCAAAACTCCCTATTTCATTTGATTTCATAGGGAATTGAGGTAGAAACTGTTTTTTTTTAGCTGGGGGCAAAGGATTCGAACCTCTATAAACAGATTCAGAGTCTGTTGTCCTGCCGTTAGACGAGCCCCCAAAAGGGTGCGTGGATTATTTTACCACTTTCTAGAGAATATCTCACATAGCCGAAAGCATGCCCAGTGACTCTTCTAAACGGTGAATTGTCCTCTCTTTACCCAGAACAAGCATACAATCGAATAAAGGCGGTGTAACGCGCTGCCCTGAAATCGCTTCCCTTAAATAACTGAAGAGTTGTTTTGGCGCTAACCCCTCTTTTCCCATATAAATCTTTACTTTGTTCTCAATCGACTCTAATGTCCACTCATCTATAGATTTTATTACTTCAATAACTTCACTTGAAACTTCTTTTGATTTTTCCAGCGATAAGTCTCGAATCATTAAATCTTTAATCTCATGGTCGATTTTTTCTTTAAAAAGAAATGCACACATTTTCACTGAAACATCAAGTGTAATCATCCTCTCTCTTAGAACAGGAGATATTTTTTCCAATTCATCAACTGAAGCGTTTATCGAATTCTTCTCAAAAAAAGGAAATATTCGTTCAGCTAATTCCCTATCTGATAAATTCTTAATATGCAGTTTATTGAAATGATCTAATTTAGAAAAATTGATCGCCGCAGGGGATGGATTGAGTTTTTCCAAAGTGAATTTTTCTACAAGATCATCCATTGAAAAATATTCGGTACGGTCGTCAAAACTCCACCCCATCAAGGCAATCCAATTGATCACTGCCTCTGGTAAATAGCCTAAACCTTCCAGGTCTTTAAGAAATATTGAATATCCATCATTACTCAATAGCGCCGCATCTCTTTTGCTCATCTTCCCTTTTCCGCTCGGTTTAAGAAATACTGAAAGATGCACCCATGTGGGTTCTTCCCATCCGAAAGCCTGCCATATAAGATGGTGCAGTGGTGACGTGGGAAGCCATTCTGATCCCCTGATCACATGGGTTATCTTCATCAGATGATCATCCACAGTCGCAGCCAAATGATATAGTGCCCATCCATCTGACTTTACGATAATGTAATCATCCAACATCTTGTTTTCAAATGTAATTTCTCCTCTTAGTAGATCCTCTATTATCGTTTTTCCTTCTTTGGGTGTTTTAAATCGTATTACATATGATTCGCCATTTCTTATGCGTTCTTCAGCTTCATCAATGGGAATATTTAGGCATAAACCATCATAGTGAGGATTTTTTTTCTGCTTTTGCATATCCTCACGAACTTTCTTTAATCTCTCATGGGAACAAAAACAATAATAAGCCGATCCTTTTTCTATCAATTCCTGTGCATATTGCTGGTAAATCTCTTTCCTTTCGGATTGCCGGTAAGGACCATTGGAGCCGCCCTTTAGAGGTCCCTCATCCCAATCAATTCCCAACCATTGTAATGCGTTGATAAGCTCTTCTTCTGCGCCTTGAACCAATCGTTTTCGATCAGTATCTTCTATCCGAAGAATAAATTGCCCTCTGGTTTTTTTAGCGATAAGATAATCATATAATGCCGTTCTGGCAGATCCTAAATGTACATGCCCAGTCGGTGAAGGAGCGAATCTAACCCGTAAAGATGCCTGGCTGTTTATCATATATCTCCAAATCTTATTGAATTCTATCTCTTCGTAAACTTACACTTTCAACCAGACCAATTCCTAATATTGTACTTAGCAGTGAGCTGCCCCCATAACTTAGAAACGGGAATGGTAAACCTGATACAGGAACGACATTTAAATTTACACCGATGTTCACTGCTGCCTGAAAAAATATCATGGCTGCATAACTGTAAGCTATTAGAGACCCGTACAGATCGCTTGCATTCTTTCCTATTTGCATACACCGCCAAATTATAAATAAAAATATTGCTAAGATGAATAACGTTCCCACAAATCCGAATTCCGATGCCATTGCAGAAAAGATAAAGTCAGTGTGGCGAACCTTTAAAAATCTCAACTGTACTTGAGTTCCCTGCCCATAACCCTGCCCAAACCAACCCCCTGATCCAATCGTAATAAGAGCTTGTTCAACATTATATGTTTCGCCATGGCGGGCTTCAGGATCAGGGAAAAGGAAATTTAATATTCTCGCTTGTTGATAATCTTCCATTATTGGAAATGCTATAGCAATCAAGACCAATCCTAAAACAACTAATATAGCTAAATACTTCAATGGCACTCCACATATCCATAATAGAGAAAACCAAATCACAAATATAACAATTGAAGTACTTAAATTTGGCTGAATTAATATCAAGATTACTACGCCCATTGTCATCAACAAGCTTTCGGCAATCCAACGGAAATCGTGCGGCTTATTTTGGTTCCGCGCAAAATAATCTGCGAGTACCATTATCATTAGAATTTTCACTATTTCTGATGGCTGGATCAAGATCACGCCAGTATCTAGCCATCGCGCCGATCCAAACCTTGCCTGACCAACCACATAAATTACTAATAGAGAGACAACCGCGAAAATATACATAAAACGTGCTAAGGATGCCCAGTAATGGTAATCAATGGCTGTCATCACCAAGAGCAGAATCGTTCCCAATGCAAGAAAAATTGGCTGCCTTGATACTGCTTCCGCCAACACCTCATTACCAGCAATTGCAGATTGGATCATCATGATCCCGAAGATACTCAAGAACATTGCGGCTCCAAAAAGCCAGAAGTCAAAATAACGCCAAAGATCCCTTCGCATCAATAAATCCCTTACTTGATAATTACCGTTTCCCTATTTGCTTTAATGGAATATCAGCGATTAATCGCTGCTCTCTTCCTTCATGTACCATAGTGATTTTTACCTTGGATGGATCAATTGTTACATGATTTGAAATCACCTGCAATATTCCATCTTTCATCTCATCAAGTGTTGTTGCTGTAATATCTGTCCGATCATGGATCAATATGAGTTTTAACCGTTCTTTCGCTTCACCGGCACTCTTTGTTCTTTTTGAGAATTTAGGGAACCAATCACTCATCTCATTCTCCTCCCGTATTAAATATTCTGGAAATCCGATCAAATATACCATCTTTAGAATCCAGGTCAATCAACGGTATATCCTCCCCCATTATTCTTCTGGCTATATTGCGAAAAGCTTGCCCGGCTATTGATTTTTCATGCGTAACAACTGGTTTCCCAATATTAGTACTTCTAAGCACTTTCTCATCTTCTGGAACGATCCCAATCAATTTAACCGCTAATAATTCAAGCACATCCCCTGCATCCAGCATTTCTCCACGTCTGATCATTTCGGGGTTCAAACGATTAATAATCAATCTAGCAGGACCTTTCTCTTCTGATTCGATAATGCCAATGATACGGTCAGCATCTCTTACTGCAGACACATCAGGGTTGGTAATTACCAATACTTCTTCAGCTGGTGCAATAGCATTCTTAAATCCTCGTTCTATACCTGCGGGTGAGTCAATCAATATCCAATCTACATCCTCTCGAATCTCATTACATAATTGGATCATTTCACTTGGAGAGATTGCACTTTTATCTCTTGTTTGTGCCGCTGGTATAAGATACATACCTTCAAATCGCTTATCCTTTATCAATGCCTGACGAATTCGACATCTACCTTCTATCACATCAACCAGGTCATAGACAATTCGATTCTCTAAACCCAGCACTACATCTAAATTACGCAAGCCAATATCGCTATCGATACATACCACTTTTTGCCCTATTTGTGCCAAAGCAACTGAGATATTAGCCGTAGCTGTTGTTTTTCCCACACCGCCTTTTCCTGAAGTGATAGTTACTATTTTTGCCGCCATCCATTCCTCTTCTTTTATATTTGCTTTAACTTTATTGTCGTTTTTTATTATCCCAGTAATCTATGGATAATTCGCCGGTGTTCAAACATATTATTACAGGTTTTTGTTTTAATTTTCTAAGCAGCTTATTACTTTTAAATAAGGTATTGGCTATGCGCAATTTAATGGGGTCTAATTCCATTGCACAGATAACCTCATTTTCTGATCCGTCCATCCCCGCGTGGACCGAACCGCGCAACTTTCCCCATATAAAAATAGACCCGGTTGTAAGAATCTCGCCTCCGGGATTTACATCTCCATAAACAATCACATGCCCCGCATATTTTATTGACGTTCCTGACCTTATGGTTTTTTGTATGAGAACCGCCATTTCACCATCAAGTACAGCAGATCCAAATCCTGCAGGGTTTTCCTTCAACACCCCGTTCCGAGTTTCTAATCCCATTGATACCGCGTGCACATCGGTCACTTGTGAAGTGCTGAGTACAGCAAATAATTTCACTTCTCGATCAGAAAGCGTATCCCTGAGTTTTGCCATCTCAGCAGCATGTAAAACTCTTTCTCCAATTTCAATAGCAACTTTTGCGCCATTAAAGAATTTTGTTTTTTCATCTATTTGCGATAATAGTTGACATTGGACCTCTTCCCAATCTCCATCACCTAGAGTTATAAGAAGCCCCTCTTTAAAACCCTTTATTGGGTAAGTATTTGTCTTCAATTCTTCATTCACTCTGATTAATAAATCTCTTCCTGTCCTTCATCTATTGCTTTAAGCTCAAAATATACTTCCATGATCCTCCGAACGATCGGACCTGCAACACTTGCGCCTTCCCCACCATTATAGACAAATGCAATCACCGCTATCTCCGGGTCTTCATATGGGCCATATCCAACATACCATGAATGTGTAGGCCAATTCCCCGGCTGGCAAAGATTTTTAGATTGTGCTACATTATCACAATATTCTGCTGTTCCTGTCTTTCCTGCAGTTTGGATCTCCTCTCCATTTACTTCAATACCCTTAAACTGCCGTTCAATAGTGCCTTCTGTAACCACTAGCCGCATACCTTCCTGTGTAAGGTTTATTACCCAATCCTCAACTACCTTCTTTTCCTCAGTTGGAATTCCATTTTCATCAAATACGGTTATCAATGGATCCTGGGTAATATCCCATTTAACTTCTGGAGAAAATGGCTGTACAATCACTCCATCTGAGTCTAATAAGCGATGAACAAGCGTTGGCTGCATGTATACACCATCATTAGCAACAATTGCTGCAGAGGCAAGCACTTGAAGCGGGGTTGATAGTACGAACCCCTGTCCCATAGCCGCAATATATGTGTCTCCTGTAGACCAATTCTCGCTTAAAGTTATGCGCTTCCATTTGGATGTTGGAACAAGGCCCTCAGCTTCCCCTGGCAATTCTATTCCGGTAGCTTGATCATAACCCAACGCGCGCGCGTATTCTGCCATGCGGTCAATTCCCAACCCTTCGGGAACTTCATCTGGATATCCCCCCGATACTTTGTAAAAATAGACGTCGCAAGAAAGCGCTATAGCTTTAAGATAATTTACTTTGCCATGGCCCAAATCATCATAGCAAACATAATCACGTGGAGTTCCGGGATCATTTGGAGAATACTTTTCCAAAATGGAAATTTTTCCTGGGTCCTCGATGCTGTCTGTTGGAGATAATACGCGTTCATTCATGAATCCTATAGCAGGTGCTAATTTATAAACAGAACCTGGAGGATGTTCAGCAGAAACCGCATGGTTAAACAGAGGGCGATTGGGATCCTGAATTAATTGTTCATAATAATAAGTTGGGATGAACCTGGCCATTCGGTTATTCTCAAATGTCGGATAGGATACCAAAGCTAAGATTTCACCAGTCTTAGGGTTAATCGCAATTGCTACCCCATTAGATGAGCGAGTTTCATTAAAATAACGATTCCACCATTGAATTTCACCAATAAGAGCAGCTTTCGCAGCTGCCTGTAATCTTAAGTCAATCGTCAATTCGATATTATTTCCTGGAATTGGGTCTATCGGTGGTTCAAGGTCCCTGATCTCTTGGCCTGCCACATCCACCTCTACTACACGCTGTCCATTTCTACCGCCCAAGATGTCATTTAATGAGGATTCAATTCCTGCGTATCCAATCTTGTCTCTGCCAGGGGCAAATCCAAGATCGCGATACTCTTCCTCTATCGCCGCAGGTATGGGGCCTAAGAATCCGATGATCTCAGATGTCAAATTTCCTGTTGGGTATTCCCGTATCGGTTCAATTTCTATATCAACCCCCGGCCAGTCGTTCGACATTTCGCGTACGATCATTGCTGTTTCCTGATCCACATTACACGCAAGGCGGACAGAATCATACGGCGCATTTGTGTCACCAATTATTACAATTTCAGTTATTCCAAAATCTGTCTGACAGGGAGTAAATGTCCGTACTGTTTCATCATTCAATACACCATTTTTTACCGGAATATCTATCAGGGGGGATAGCTCTCGATAAATTTCTTCAACTGCACCCGGAAGTGGAAATTCAGTTGGATCGCCTGGCAATTGCGCTGGTATGATAATCACATTATAAGAAGCGATATTTCTTGCCAGAATAACACCATTGCGGTCAAATACAATCCCTCTTTCTGTTTGAATACTAATATTTGTGATTCTGTTTTCTTCCGCTTGCTCTAGATATGCATTATTCTGTAATATCTGCAAATTAAATAAGCGCAGTACATAGAAGCCGATTACAGCAGCGATCAAATAATAAATAAATTTCACGCGCCAATTCTCTATTTCAGAGAAGTTACCCTCATTAACCTTCATACATATTCCTCTTTTGGCGAAATCCTTTTTGCAAGATCGCTCATAATCAAATAGATAGGAAATAAAATAAAAAGATTAAGGATTAGATTTGGAGCTAACGTCATCTTAATACTTGTAGATAAAGTTAATTCAATTCCCATGAATTGTAAAGCGATTATATCAATGATAAATTTCACAATAGTCCCAACAAATGAAGAAAGTAAAACCGCCAGAATCGGCGCCTGCCATAATACTTTTTGAAATATGCGAGTAATACCAGCTATAGCCAAATAGGATGTAATTACTGCCGCTGTCGGCATTGCACTTATATAAGATATAAATATTCCACCCACCAGTGCCCATAAAAATCCACTGTTATCCTCCTCAGAAACACCCCAAGATACGATTGCTAAAAGAATAATATCTGCACTTCCACCCATTATTTTGATTCGGCTCACTACAACAGTCTGGATAACTGAGAATATCAGCATGATTGGTAAAGAGATAAAGTTAGATATCATTATTGAACTGGGATCGGAATCAAAGGTTGAATATTGATGGTTTTGAAATTTTTAATTACTAACACAGCCCGTAATGCCGTAAAATCAATAACGGGTTGAATTGAAGCTGTTTGAAATAATTCATTTTCCGTTTTTTCCACACTCACAATTTGACCGACTAGAATATCAGTAGGGTAATTCCCCCCCAGGCCAGAAGTTAAGAGGATATCACCAGAATTCAGAGAAATATTCTGAGAAACCATTCCTAATGTTATATCACCTGTTATCGATCCCTCAACCTGTGCATCTTCATTCTGGTTCTGTAGACGAACATTCACGATCGATTCCGGATCTGTGATTAGTTGTATTCGAGATGCACTAGCAGTAACTGCGGCAACTCTTCCTACTAATCCCTGTTGTGTAACTACAGGCATTCCATACTGGACTTCATCATCTGAGCCATGGTCAATAATCACATAATGCAGAAATGGGCTCGGATCTTTTCCAATAACAGCAGCAGCAATATATTGATCCTGAGGTCGGGACCGTGCAAAATCAAGAAGTGAATACAGCACTTCAGCTTCACGCAGCTGCTGCTGCGATTGGATTACTTGGCTTTGGAGGTGAGACACCTCATTTTCAAGCTGAGCATTTCTCTGTAGCAGTTCTGTTACATCTCTGGGTAGAGTAAAGAAATCATACACCGCCATAAATCTATTAGATATCCATCGCTGAAATGTTACGAATGGATCCATAATGACCCCAAGAAATGGTCGAAGTACTCCACCAAGGGATAATAGGATCAATCCGATAATTAATAACACTGCCACAACATTTCGCAATGCGCGCTGAGAAATAGATTTCATATCTTATATTTATTATTAAACTATCAAACGGGCCGCTGTTTAGAACGATCCACGTCCACTAGCAAATGCTGAAAACGGTCCAAATCTTCAAGCACGATTCCTGCCCCACGGGCCACACAGGTTATTGGATCATCTGCCAGCCAAACATGCATACGCAACTCTGCAGATAATCGCTGTACTAATCCCTGCAATTGTGAGCTGCCCCCCGCCATACAAATTCCAGTATCCAATAAATCAACGCCGATTCCTGGGGGTGCTTCATCCAATGCATCTTTAATCGTATCAATGATGATCTGAATAGGACCATTTATCGCTTCCCGCATTTCAATCGATGAAACTTCTTGTGCTTCAGGCAACCCGGTCACCAGGTTTCGGCCACGGATTGTCATTGTTTTTTCTGTTTCAAGCGGGTAAGCTGAACCAATTTCAATTTTTATCTGTTCAGCCATTCGTTCGCCAATTAATAGATTATATTTATTACGTGTG
>CAZBCD010000048.1:0-11739 GCA_964490205.1 uncultured Pelolinea sp.
AATGCGGCACAGAGTCTAGTGGATCTGCATAGTGGATTTGATGACCAGGGTAGAGTAGAAGACTTGGAAGAAGCACAGAAGACGGTCTATGCGATTGAGCCGTATCTCTCAACAGCTCGGAGGAATATTGTTGAAGCGGTTCGTGTTGTATATAAAGCTATCCAAGCATATCAGACAGATAACGAAATTTAGATACGATTAAGAGAGAGGTATTGGTCCTCTCTCTTTGCTTTTAAGTGATAAAGGACCCTTTTACAGGACAGCCAAGTGTAAAAATCCGAGCGGAAACGGAGGTTTGCTGATATGCCGATCGCATGGCATTACCAACCGCTTGAGCCAGTTTTTGAGTGGAGAATGCGATCACACTCGGTCCCGCACCGGATAAACAAGTGCCATAGGCACCCGTGTTGAGTGCGGCTTGCATGGCGTGTTCAGCACCTGGCAGGAGCGGCAGGCGGTAAACCTGATGTAGTTTATCGCTCATGGTTTCTTTTAGAGATTCGTAATTTCCTTTTTGGAAAATTTGTACTAGTTCAACTGTGCGGCTGATATTAAACACCGCGTCCTCCAGGCGTATTTTGTCTGGAAGCACTTCACGGGCAGTTTTTGTGGAAAAAGAATAATCTGGAATGGCAACCACAGCAGTTATTGGCTGTATCTCTCGATGAGCTATATGCAAAGTACCATTTTCTGACCTAACCAGGACGAGACCACCAAGAAGACAGGCGGCCGCGTTATCGACATGCCCTTCAATCTGTGCAGCGATCTGAAGGAGTTCATAATCGCTTATATCTATATTTAAAATATTTTTTGCCCCGACCAATCCACCAATTACCGCACTTGCACTGGAACCGAGTCCCGAAGCTACCGGGATATTATTTCGGCAAGAAATATGCAGCTTCTCTGGAAGCAGTTTACCATGTGCATTTGCTAATTGGTTGGCTGATTGAAAGACGAGATTTGTGTTATCTTCGGGGAGCAAACCTTTACCTTCTCCTTCAATAGCGATGGGAAATGGCGCATCAATGAAGGAGAAAGTGACTGTATTCCAAAGATCAAGTGCCAATCCCAGGCAATCAAACCCCGGCCCGAGATTTGCGGTTGTTGACGGAATATGCACCATAAAAGAGTTTTCACCCATGTAGAATCTCTTCTTCAAGAGTGGTAAGGTCGGGTGGAAGGATCTTGGGTTGTTTGAATTTTGCTGTGATGATGTTGGTGTCTTTAAGCCCATGACCAGTGCATACTGCGACTACCTGTTTACCCTCTAAATCAATGGTGCCGTCGTTGATTTTATTTTTTAGCCCAGCTATACCAGCTGCAGAAGCCGGTTCTACCCAGATGCCGGATGCGGCCAGGAGGTCCTGAGCGGCAAGTATCTCCTCATCCATTGCGCTGATGATCATACCGTTTGAAGCCTGAGCTGCCGAGAGCGCTTCTTCTCCCCGTGCGGGTTTACCGATGCGGATAGCAGTTGCGATTGTTTCCGGTTTTTCGATGGGATGACCGAGCACGAGGGGAGCGGATCCAGCAGCTTGTACCCCCAGCATGTGAGGTAGGCGAGTGTTAATGAGTGTGTTGTACTGCGTGAATCCCATCCAATAGGCAGTAATGTTTCCTGCGTTACCTACCGGCAGTGCAAGCCAATCTGGGGCGTCACCAAGCGCATCACAAATCTCGAAAGCAGCAGTTTTTTGCCCCTGAAGACGAAACGGATTAAGGGAGTTGACCAATGCAATAGGGTGCTTTTCAGATATTTTAATGACCAATGTGAGAGCATCATCAAAAGAGCCGTCAATCTGGAGTACATCTGCTCCATAAGCGATCGCGCCTGCTAATTTTCCAACCGCTACCTTACCCGCTGGTATGATGACAACTGCTCGCATACCTGCACGGGCTGCGTATGCAGCCGCTGAAGCGGCAGTATTGCCAGTTGATGCACAAATCACCGTCTTCGCACCGCGATATGCGGCTTCACTAACTGCCGTTGTCATGCCGCGGTCTTTAAAAGATCCAGTGGGATTCAATCCCTCAAATTTAATAAAAAGATTGAACCTCCCCCCCAATGCTTCAGCTACTGCGGGTGCTGGAATAAGAGGTGTGTTTCCTTCGGAAAGAGATATCGCTTTGATATTCAACGGAATTTCAATCAGGTCTTTATATCGGTGGATGATTCCTTGATATAGCATAGCATTTTTCTCCAAATAGTGATTGTTAATTAACTGTTTTCTAATACGCTGCGAATTGCTGGTTCTGGGATACCGCCTTCACGAAGTACTATAACGGGTGAAAGTGTGCAGTCAATGACTGTTGACGGGATACCACCTGCGCAAACCCCTCCATCGATCAGAAGATCAACTCTACCGCTGAGCTCATCCAGTACTTCTTTCGCAGCAGGTAAACTGGGTTGGCCGGATATATTCGCGGAAGTGGCTGCCAGAGGGCCGCAGGACTGCATGAGCAACCGCAGCCAATCATGATCCGGCATTCGGATGCCAACTGTAGGATAGCTTGTCAGCTCAAAAGGAAGGTCGGGGTGTTTGTTCATGACCAGCGTGAGTGCCCCTGGCCAGAAATGCTGCGAAAGCGCATATGCGGCAGTTGGGAAACTGGAGGTTATATTGGAAGTCTGTTCCAACGTTCCGATTAGTACGGGGATGGCTTTTATACGCTCGCGTTGTTTAATTGTATATAATCGCTGGATACTTTCCCGCTTGTTAACAAGGCAGGCGATACCATATACGGTGTCGGTTGGTATCGCGATCACACCGCCAGCTTGGAGAACTTCCCGGGCAAATTTTACTGATTGTGGGTTTGCTTGTTTGATTACGCTTGTTTCCATTCACCTTATCCATTCATTCTTATGACAGCAACGCGCGGGAGTCCTGCCAGATCATTTAATATTGTACAGGAAAAAGATGGTAATAATTGTTTGCAGATATTCTTGATTCTTGATTCCTGTGTATATTCAATTTCTATGATAATTACTCCTCCTGCGTGTAATTTATCTTGAATACCTTGAAAGAGCTGCCTAATATATATCAATCCATCTTTTCCCCCATCCAGAGCAAGGCGCGGTTCATAGTTGAGGATAGATAATTCACTTAGCTTTCCTGTCGGGATATATGGCAAATTCGCGCAAATAATATGGAACTTCGTCTGAATACCTGCCAATAAATTTGCTTGAACTAGATGTATATATTTTTCAACTTGATGGTATTGAATATTTTCCTTCGCAATCCGCAGAGCATTTAAAGATATATCGGTCGCAATGATTCGCGCACTGGATAATGATTTTGCCAAGGAGATCGAAATACATCCGGAACCAGTACCCACATCAGCAATCGAAAACGGGCGTTGAAATAGATCTGCTGCCTGAATTGCGTTTTCAACCAGGAGTTCAGTTTCCGGTCGGGGAATAAGGACGTATGGAGATACATTAAACTCGAGGTCAAAGAAAGATTGTATGCCTGTAATATACGCGAGAGGTTCCCTGCTCACAAGCCGAGATAAATATGTATTAAGAGCATCTTCCTCTTCTGGATCAAGCTGATATTCAGGATGAGATAGCACCCAGGAAGCAGGTTGTTTCAAAATGGAAGTGATTATTGCATGGAGTGTGGATGAATGTTCCTCTAAAGCAGAGATTGTTTTTTGCCCATCAATGAGCCAAGCGCCCAGACTGCCCGTGTCAATCCTCCGTTTCTATTGCACTTAAGCGGTCAGCTTCCTCACGAATGGTTAATTCGTCTATGAAGAGATTTAGCTCACCCTCCATAACCGACTGCAAATTGTGGGATGAAATGTTAATCCGGTGGTCTGTAACTCGTGATTGTGGGTAATTATATGTGCGGATCTTCTCCGCGCGTCCTCCTGTTCCAACCTGCGCGCGGCGAGTAGCGACTTCCTCAGCTTGTCTTTTCTGTTCTTCGATTTCGTACAATTTGGCCCTCATAATGCTCATGGCACGCAGTTTGTTCTGCAGTTGTGATCTTTCATCCTGACAGGCAACCACAATACCTGAAGGGTGATGAGTTATACGAATAGCGGTTGAATTCTTTTGTACGTTTTGTCCGCCAGCTCCTGCGGATTTATAGACATCGATTTTAAGGTCAGAATCCGGAATTTGGATGTCTACATCTTCCGCTTCAGCCAGCACAGCAACAGTCACTGTCGAAGTATGGATACGTCCGGAAGATTCTGTAGAAGGGATTCGCTGTACACGGTGCACGCCGGATTCGAATTTGAAACGTGAGTATGCACCACGCCCTTTTGCCATAAAAATGATCTCCTTAAATCCTCCAATTCCCGTATCATTCTGAGAAATCACTTCAATTGACCATTTGTTTTTATCGGCGTATCGGGAATACATTCGGAACAGGTCTGCAGCAAACAAGCCGGCTTCATCACCGCCAGTTCCGGCGCGGATCTCTATGATGACGTTCTTTTTGTCGCGCGGGTCTTTTGGGACAAGAAGGGATTTCAATTCCTTCTCTAATCCTTCAGATAGGGGCAGAAGATGGTCCAGGTCATCCTTAGCTAGTTCAGAAAGTTCATCATCAGCAGCGGCGACGATCTCTTGTGCCTCTTCAATATTTCTAATTGTTTGACGGTATTCACGGGATTTAACAACGATCTCTTCAAGGTCGGATTTCTCCTTGGAAAGCTCAGCAATTTTCTGGTAATCGTTAATATTTTCTTCGATGAGTTTTATGAGTTCCTGATAATGTGCTTCAACCGTGTCAAGACTGTCTAATAACATAAAAAAGAATCCTTATAATTGTGGGTTATTGATCTCGTGTGAAATTATACCAGTCTGATTTTTACGTAGTTTTTACAAACATTTTTGGATGCTTATGATATGGCATTTATAATATTGATAAATGGAGGAACTGATGGCAGAAAAAATAAAAAAAGAAGTATTGACAAGTTCAAGCGCTCCTAAAGCCGTGGGACCTTACTCATTGGGGATACGGTCTGGTGGTTTCTTATTTCTTTCTGGACAATTGGGGTTAGATCCAGATAGCGGTAGATTTGTAGAAGGCGGTGTGGAAGCGCAAACCAGGCAGGCACTTTTAAATATCAAGAATGTGCTTCAAGACGCAGGATGTGATCTTCCCGATGTTGTCAAGACAAGTGTCTTCTTGAGCGATATCGCAGATTTTCCAAAGATGAACGCCGTATATGCGGAATTCTTTAGGAATGACCCTCCAGCTCGGTCAACAATGCAGGTTGGCGCATTACCCAAATCAGGTCTGATAGAGATCGAAGTGATCGCCAAGATTTAAATATAATCTTCATGGATGCCAACCTTATCTGTGTGGTGGATGATGAAGCTAGTATCATCGACTTTGTGCGCATATATTTAGAACGAGAGGGTTTTTCTGTGATTGGATATTCAGATGGACTTTCTGCACTTGATGGCATAAAGATTGAGCAGCCTGCTCTGGTTGTTTTGGATATCATGCTCCCAAAAATGGATGGATATGAGGTGTGTAAAACACTAAGGGCGGAAAAAAATGAAATACCCATTATTATGCTTACTGCTAAAGATGAGGATATTGATAAGATATTAGGTTTAGAGCTAGGTGCGGATGATTACCTTACAAAACCTTTTAATCCCCGCGAACTAGTTGCGCGCATCAAAGCTGTGCTGCGCAGAAACACGCTCACGAGAAAGAATCCGGGGGATGTATTGCGCATAGGGAATATATCTATTAATAATAAACGCCGTGAAGTACGCGTGGAAAATAAATTGGTGAATTTGCGTACTCAAGAGTATGAACTACTGCGAGTACTGGTTGAGGAAGAGGGGCGTGTGTTCTCGCGTGAGCAGCTTCTGAATTTAGCCTGGGGATATTCATTTGCGGGCCAAACAAGAACTGTTGATGTCCATGTGGCACAATTACGGCGAAAATTAATCGACAGCAGTGCACGTATTGAAACAATCACAGGTTATGGTTACAAGATAACAGAATGAGTGTTTTTTCTTCAATTAATACGCGGCTATGGCTAACTTATGTATTACTAGTGGCGTTTGTTCTTGTGGCCGCTCTCACTGGAATTGTTGTGGCTTTCCGGAATAGCCCCTTGTTGTATTGGAAAGAGTTTGTCCGTCTGAATTATGTAACCGATTCACTCACTAACCACCTGGATTTTTCAAGCGATACAGAATGGAGCGGTATTATTGAATTATTTTTGACTAAGGCAGAACTTACAGATGTACGTGTGATTATTGTGAATGAGGATGGATCTGCAATTTCAGATTCCAGAGGTGCACAGAATTCAGGGCTTCTAAGAATTAATAACCCTTCAGCAGCTTTCACGAGAAGCGAGGGAAACATACGCGTTTTTCGAGATGAAGAGACACAAACTTGGTTTTATCGGATCCGGCCGATTAATGATACATATTTTTTGATCGCAGCCATACCAAGGCCTCGCATCCAGATCCGGTCTATCTTTCAAGATGAACTGCTTAAACCGCTTTTTAGAACCGGACTGATAGCTTTGGTGATCACCTTCTTGATCAGTTGGTTTGTTGCCCGCTGGATTACGCATCCGCTAAAGAAAATATCTAGTTCTGCCCAGCAGCTAGCCACAGGTGATTTTCCTCCAATCCCGTTGGAGGGGCCATCAGAAGTTCAGCAGTTGGCGGGTGTGATCAATGAGATGGATCTGAAAGTACGCGACAGCCTTCAATCTCAAAGAGAATTTGTAGCAAATGTATCCCACGAATTTAAAACCCCACTAACCTCTATACAAGGTTTTACTCAGGCTATTCTCGACGGAGCTGTAGAAACGGAAGGGGAGAAACGGCATGCTGCGCAAATTATCCTTGATGAAACGGGCAGGCTGGATTACCTTGTCAATGATTTGCTAATCCTTGCAAAATTGGATGCGGGAACGATGAAATTGGATAAAAGTGATATACAAGTTAATCAGGTAATTGAAAATGTGCTTGAAAAAATTAAATTCCGAATTGAGAAGAAATCAATAACGATTAAGAAAAGATATGATAAACAATCTTTCGTAAATGCCGATCATGAGCGCATTGTTCAAGTTTTTATCAACCTGTTAGATAACGCAATCAAGTTTACGCCAACTGGTGGTTGGGTTGATATTTCCACGCAAATCGAGAAGAGATTTGTGAGAATCTCTATAGCAGATTCCGGAATCGGGATACCAAAGGAAGACCTTACGAGGATATTTGACCGTTTTTACCAGGTGGATAAATCTAGGCATGGAGGAAATGATAAGGGTGTCGGATTAGGTTTGTCCATAGCACACCAGATCGTATTAGCGCACGGAGGTGAGACCATCGTAACGAGTGAATTGGGTAAAGGCAGTTGTTTTATGGTAAAACTACCTTTAGCGCATGAAAAATAACCCAAAGAAATTTCCAGAAGTATCCATCATTATTCCTTGTTATAACGAGGAAAAAACCATCGGGCTCCTTCTCAGAGCTATTCAGAAACAGGATTATCCACACTCAAATATTGAAATTGTGATAGCAGATTCCCTTTCGACAGATACGACCAAGGAGAAGATTTCCGAATTTATTAAGAATAATCCTTCCATTTCAGTTAAAGTGGTTGATAACGCAAAGCAAACGATACCATCGGGGGTAAACTGTGCTGCAAAGGCTGCAAAAGGAGAGATTCTTATTCGGTTAGATGCGCACTCAGAACCCAATAAAGAATACGTGAAAACAAGCGTTGATCTCTTACAGAATAATATAGCAGAAAATGTGGGTGGAATTTGGGAGATACAACCTGGCGAAGATACTTGTATAGCAAAAGCGATTGCTAAAGCAGCAGCACATCCATTAGGTGTTGGAGATGCGAAATACAGGGTTTCAACTAAGGCACAATATGTGGATACAGTACCCTTTGGGGCATTTCTCAAGAAAACTTTTGATAATTTAGGTCGATTTGATGAAGCACTGCTGGCAAATGAGGATTATGAATTTAACGCCCGCTTAAAAGACAGCGGTGGTAGAGTATGGTTAGACCCACGAATTCAGTCAAAATACTACGCGCGAAAAAACCTTAGGGAACTTGCAAAACAATACTGGCGGTATGGATTCTGGAAAGTCAGAATGCTCCACCGTTATCCCGCAACGATCCGATGGAGACAAGCCATCCCACCTCTTTTTATCGCAAGCATATTTCTACTTGGTATCCTATCAATTTTCATTCCATTTACACGTATAATACTGGGGGTAGAGTTTGGGATCTATTTATTAGCTGTATTATTAATTGGTTTACAAACCTCAATAAAACATAATGATTTATGTTTTTTACTAATGCCTTTTGCGATTATCACAATGCATTTTTCTTGGGGATGTGGTTTTATAAACAGCCTCTTCACATCTCAGTGGAGGGAATAAAAAGTATTAATGAAAAACAGTACTAACGGTCAAAAGCCTTTATGGCGAATAACGGATAATGAACGTCGCTTCATCCTGCTTTTTGGTGATACTCTTGCAGCGGGCTTCGCATTAATAATCGCGCTGTATTTTTGGGCGATGCAAGACTTTTGGATGGACTTCACCTGGCAATTCTTGCTGGAACGACCACCCACCTGGTATTATTTACTTCCTTTCATATGGCTGTTACTACTGATTGAATTATATGATATAAGGAGTGCTGGCCGCCGGGGAGATACGATTCGCGGAATAACTGTATCAACAATAATTAGCACATTTTTATATTTGCTGATATTTTTTATTTCAGAACCGAAATCACTCCCCCGGCGCGGAGTGGCAGCGTTTATTGCTGCTACAGCTGGACTAACATTATTATGGCGATTGCTTTATATCCGCATTTTTACGGCGCCTGTTTTTTTACGGCGCGCGATCATTATCGGGGCGGGTCGAGCAGGATCTACTTTTGCAGAGGAAACGATCGATATTGAACCACGGCCATTCCACCTAGTGGGATTCGTGGATGATGATAAGAAGAAGGTCGGAAAAAAAATTGCTGGAAAGCCTGTTTTAGGCACCAGCAAAAAACTAATACAGATCATCGAAAAGGAATATGTTACGGACATTATTTTTTCGATTTCTGGAGATATGCTACCAACCATGTATTCCGCAATTCTAACCGCTGAAGAAAAAGGGATAGAAGTTATAACAATGCCGGTTGTTTATGAAGAATTAATGGGTAGGGTACCGATTGCGCTGTTGGCGGATGATTGGGTACTGCGGTCATTCGTTGATCGAGCGCATGCTTCGGGAAGCTATGAGTTGATAAAAAGGCTACTGGATATTATTGGATCTGTATTGGGGTTGATCTTTCTCGCACTTATATATCCGTTAATTGCGCTTGTTATCGTGATTGATGATGGTTTCCCAATTCTTTTTAAACAAGTTCGCGTGGGGAAGAGCGGCAAAAAATTTGTATTATATAAATTCCGCAGTATGAAAAAGGATGCAGAAGAGGATGGAATCGCCCGGTTTGCTGTGGAAAACGATGATCGTGTTATCAGGGTTGGCACCTTCTTACGTAGAAGCCACCTGGATGAAATCCCACAATTCATAAATGTAATTAAAGGGGATATTACCCTTGTAGGGCCGAGGGCTGAGCGGCCTGAGATGGTTGAAGACTTGCAACAGGACATCCCATTCTACCGGGCAAGATTATTCGTTAAACCAGGCGTTACAGGATGGGCACAGATTAATTATGGATATGCTTCGAATATTAAAGAGACAGCTATCAAATTGGAGCACGATCTATACTACATTATGCACAGAAACTTCATGCTGGATCTCCTGATTATATTCAGGACGCTTGGGGATGTTGTGGGTTTTCGTGGTTTATAAAATGAAAATCAACCTGAATATTCGCAATCGGTATATTTTATTGGGAGATATGATTTTATCGATCATTTCAGTGATCGGCGCGTATATTCTCCGATTGGAATTGATCGAAGTGTTCAGCAATTATTACCTATCTCTTCTTTGGATGCTGTTATTCACTCTCACAATTAAACCAATTACCTACTATATTTTTGGGTTATATCGCAAAATGTGGGTATATGCAAGCATTCGCGAATTGAAGTTGATTTTTTTTGCCGTTACTGTATCATCGGCGTTGATTTCTATAATCATGCTGATTCTTTTTACAAACCGCGTATTTATATCGTTCCCCCGATCTGTTCTGGTGATTGATTGGATTCTTTCAATTCTGTTTGTGGGTGGATTGCGATTTGGCTTAAGAGTTCTTTTTGAGGGGAATAAAAATAGGGCGGTTAGCCGACAGAATAGAGATTTTGAGAAGAAATCTCTGATTATTGGCGCTGGTGATATGGGCGCGATGGTTGCCAGGGAGTTTCAAAAAAACCCTTTATTGAAGACTAAGCCGATTGGGTTTTTGGATGATAATCCGGAAAAATATAAACAACAATTACATGGGATTCCGGTTATTGGGCGGTTAAAAGACTTATCGAAAGCGCTAAAGAAATATCAAGTGAATGAAGTAATCATCGCTATACCCAGCGCCTCGGGTGGAGTTGTACGAGAAATCATCAATATCTGTCGAAAGAATAAAATTCCATTCCGCACAATGCCTGGCATTTATGAACTTTTAGGAGGTACTGCCAGTGTCACGCGGCTGAGGGAGGTTCAAATTGCTGATCTACTGCGCCGTTCACCTGCTCAAATTACTGATGATTTGGTAGGTAATATACTTACAGATCAAGTGGTACTGGTAACTGGTGCTGGCGGATCGATAGGACAAGAACTTTGTAGACAAATTGCACGCTGGTCCCCATCAAAGTTGATCCTCCTCGGTCATGGTGAGAATAGTATTTTCGAAACCTATCAATCTCTAAAAGAATATTATCCTTCTTTATCTGTTATCTCATCTATTGCTGATATAAGAGACGCCTACCGAATTGACCAGGAATTTTCGAGGAATCAACCACATGTTATATTCCACACAGCCGCGCACAAACATGTCCCTCTTATGGAAACAAATGTTGAAGACTGTATTCTTAATAATGTGTTGGGAACTCAAAACATTATCAACTCATGTGAGAAAAATAAAATTGAAAGACTTGTACTTATTTCGACAGATAAAGCGATTCGCCCAGTAAGTGTGATGGGCGCATCGAAACGGCTTGCGGAAATGCTTGTGTTGGAAGCGGCTGGACGTTTAGAAAAACCATTTTCAGTCGTAAGGTTTGGAAATGTGCTGGGAAGCAGGGGTAGTGTTGTACCGTTATTTAAGCGACAGATAGCCAATGGGGGTCCGGTTACTATAACACATCCAGAAATGAAACGCTATTTTATGACAATTCCTGAAGCGGTTTATCTTGTTCTTCAATCTGCCGGTATGGGAAGAGGAGGTGAGACGTTTGTTCTGGATATGGGGGAACAGATTAAGATTGTAGATCTTGCTGAGGATTTAATCCGTTTATCGGGATTTGAACCTGAAAAGGAAATTGAGATTGTCTTTACGGGGATAAGAGATGGCGAGAAACTAAGTGAGGATCTCTGGAATAATGGAAGAAAATTTAGTAAAACGGATCACCCTGATATATCTCGAGAAGAAGGACAAGATAAAACAAGAGGGAAGGAACTGGAAAAAGTCGTTGAAAAATTAGTAAATTTATCCCGGATAGGGAGAGGCGACCTTATAATTGACTTTCTCAATAAAATTATTCCTGATGCTGAAATCAAGCCTTGAATTCAACTAGTAAGTGCAACTTTGCAAGTGTTAGAGAGGTAAGCTGCGG